>NZ_DASRBZ010000593.1:0-5703 GCF_035653355.1 Mycobacterium sp.
CGCTGAGACCGTACTCGGAGTGACCGCGAGGCTATCCGGTATACCGGGGATGCCGATTATCGGCCCGGTCGGATATTTGGCGATTTCGCTGGCCTTGACCCAGGCCGGTGCGGCCGCGCTGCCCACCGCTAACCGCGCAGAGGTCAGGTTGAGCGCGGGGTAAAGCCGCCCGTCGATCTTGGCGTACACCGCGCCCGTGTCGCGGTTGCCGACGATCGCGGACTGGCCGACCAGCCCGGCAGGCTTCCAGATGTGCAGCAACGCCATCCAGCCCAGGCCGATGAGCACGAACACGATCGACAATGCCACTGCCGCTTGCTGTTTGCGGTCGTCGTGTTTCATCCGCACCGAGAACCGCGTGATCGCCGCGCGCAGGCGGCGGTTGTAGAACAGGTGACCCGAATTCTGGTCGCGGTTGGACAGGTTGAGTGGCATGGTCAATATCCTCTCGGCGCTCTACGCGCGTCCGCCTGCTGGACCAGCGCAACCAAGTTCTCGCCGGTCGCGGCGACGCCGTAGCGATGCATCACATAGTTCATCGACGCGCAAATGTTCGCGACGGGATCATAGATATTGGTCGAGGTGCCCGGTTGGTGATAGCGCGCGAAGGTGGCCGGGATCGTTTGCGTGATACCGCGTGCGTAGCCGAGACCGTGACCATCGGATTGCGGCGGGCCGACGGCAGTGGCCGGCTCGGATGCGACCGCACACGCACGCCCTCCGGATTCTCGAGCGATCAGCGTCTCGTAGCCGCGCAGCCAATTGCGCCGAGCCACAGGGTCGGTGATTCCCATGCGATCGAGCGCCTCGGCGATGCGCGCCCTGACATGCCCGGCCGGAAAAGACCTGTGGTATCGGACTGCGCTGAGCGGGATGGCCGTCGCCCCCGATGTCGGGCGGCTCGCCGCGGTGTGCCTCAGGTAGCCGAGTCGCCGCAGCCGCCGCGCCAGCAGCAGAGCCCCGTGACGTGATCGGCGAATGTGGCGTCGCTGCATCTGCAGGCGAGCCGCCATGCGGCGCAGTGCTTCTCGGCGCCCCAACGGCGTGTCTGCCCCAGGCATCGTGTCGCCGTGTGCGTCTTCGAGTACCGCCCGTGCGGCGCGGCGTCCTCGTGTGTGGTCGGCATGGGCGTCGGCCAACACCGCGGCCAGCTCGCCGTCGTCCGCGGCGTTGCTTCGCAGGACGTCAGCCATTCGCTGTGCCCGCCGGAGGGTGAACCGCGCCGCGTCGTGCTGCTGAAGCATCCGCTCGGCCTTGTCGCGCAGTTGGTGCGGCGTCTCCGGCAGGTCAGTGGCGGAGTGGCTGGCTCCATACAGGTCGTGGCCGCGGCTCAGCAGCTCCAGTGCACGAAGCACCAGCGGGTCCGACGTCACTGGACGCCTTTCCCGTAGCGGGCCTGGTTTTCGGCCTCCGCCTCTTCGCGCAGCGCCGCGATCGCCATGTTCAAGCGGTCAGCCAGCTCGCCGTGGGTATATCCGGTCATCACATTCGGATGCAGTGTCAACTCGACCAGTCGGCCGTCGGAGTTTGCGACGGCATGGATGTCGCCCAGGTCGACGCTGTAGGTCACGGTCTCGGCCTGCGCGACGAGGGCTTCCCATCTGTCGGCGGCCTCGCTCAGTTCGCGCAAAACCGATTCGACGAGGTCCTTATCGCTCAACTTCGCCCGACTGCTCGGCCCCGGCACGATGCCAGTATCACGACCCCTCCGACCAGCGTCAATTCATACCGTCTATCAGACATTGGCTGTTGGACACTACACGTGGCCGGGCGTGACGGTCTCGGCGACCTGCGCCGCGATCATGTCATGGCGTGCCGCTGAACCTGCTGGCCGGCGGGGCGCTGAGCACCTGGAACCAGGCGAAGTGATAGTTCGCTGAGAGTCGATCTCCGGTGGCGATGCCTTCGGTGGCCGCCAACAGCAGGCAGTTGAGCAGCCGCGCCAGATCGACATCGGGGTACTGCGCCAGAAGCTGGTATCGCGCGGTGTCGAGGTGGACCCGAAGCACGTCAAGTTCGGCCTCGACGACCCCGGTCCCCGCGGCGCCGGCTTTGGCCAGGGTGTGCACCATGCGCGGCAGGCCGTCGCGCCAGTGGGTGGCCTCGCTGAGCAGCCACCCGAGATCCTCGACTTCCGGCAGCTCACGGGGTTGCCGTGAGGATTCGGTCAGGGCGAAGTCGGTCGCCCAGCCCAACGAGTCGCCGGGGGAGTAGGTCGCCGAGACCATGGTGTGTCCCAGCAACGCTGCCGCGTTGCCCCTGCGTCGTCCAGGTTCGAGCAACCGCACACCGGCTGGCAAGGTGATGCCCGGCGGTATCCATCCGTACGCCAGGTCGGTGACGACGAGGATGGTCCCGTCGTCGCGAACGCCGACGGCCCACCGCAGTCCGGGCTCTTGACGGGCGACGAACTGCAGCAACCGCTGTAGGCGCTCGCGCTCGGTCTCCGCATCGGGTGGCGTCTCTTCAGCGTCGCTGACCAGAGTCGCCGGCGCAGCCACCTTCTCGAAGACATCGGTGTCGGCAGGCGATGGCTTCCCAAAGTCACCCGTGTCGTCGGCAGCCACCGCTTCGAAGACATCCGTGGCCTCCGCGCGCTGTGGCTGGAAGACATCTGTGGCGTCCGCGGGCTGCGCCTCAAGGATCTCGGTGTCGTCCGCGGCGTCCGTCTCGGGGACCGGGGTTGCCTCGGCGGGCTCGCTTTCGCGGGTGGGCGTGGCGTCGGCGTCCTGAACCTCCGCGACGTCGACCGCATCAGGCTCAGCGAAGTCGGTGAGACTGTCTGACTCGACGGCGTTAGGGACACCGACGGGCTGCGTCTCCGGTGTCGCCGTAGCGTCGGCGGCCTCTGGCTCATCGGCTTTCGGCTCACGGTGCTCGGCCTCGAGGGGCTCCGGCGGCACAGCCTCCACAGCCTCCGTCACGTCAGTGTCAACTGCGTCCGGCAGAGACGGGCTGCCCAACGTCTCTGGTTCGGTTTCTTCCGGTTCCTCGACCGGTGCCGCATGCTTGCCAGTCGAGACGGTTTCGGACGGCATTTGATCTTCCGGCGTCGCCTGGAAGCCGCCGTCTTTGATGTACTGCTGACGATCCTCAGCGGCAACATCGGTGGACCGCTCGACCGTCGGCGGCTCAACTGACGGCGGCTCAACCGTAGGTGGCTCAACTGGCGGCGGCGGCGTGGCGACCCTAAATCTCGGTGCCCCGGCGGCGAGCTGTGGGTGTCGGCCGGCGTCCCGACGGGCATGGGGCACGGTGTGTTCCTGCCTCATGCCGTGCAGATGCCGAACGGTCGACTCCACTCGCCGAGCCGCAAAAGCCCTGGCGGCGTTGATAACTCGCGCCTCCTCGGCCTGCCGTGCCGGCTCAGCCATCCCGGCCCGCCTGACCCGCATGAGTTCCTCGTTGGCCGACTTGACGATCCGCTGTAAGTCAGCCTTGAGATATTCTGCGACAGTAGCCGTTTCAGCATTAACCGTCGACAGTTCGGCAGGCCAAAGCCCGCCGATCACCCACGGGGTGCAGTCAACCGGAGAGCTGAAGGCCGGAATCGCGAGGGATTCCCGGGTCGCTCTCCGGAGGCGCTGGCGCGCCGTCTTTCGGCCGAAGATCGCCACCGGCACAGCGTACCGGTATCTGACGATTGCGCAGTTCGCTGCTGCTTCGCCTGCTCACCGGTCGTCGTCGTGGCGCGCGGCGCCTCAAACCGAGCCGCTCCCGCCATGACCGCGGATCGGTGCTGGCGAATAGGGCGGGGTGAATTGTGCGGGCGACAGGGCCGCAGTAGCGTGGGTGCGTGACCGATTCGGCGCTGCAACAGCAACTAGACGACGTCCGCATGCTGCTTGCTCGCGCGCGAGAGTTGTTCGGCGCCAACCCGATCGAGCCGCCTACCAACATTTCGCCGGATCCCGACGCCGTCAAGATTTGGCTGCGCTGAACCGTCGTTGGTTCAGGCGGTATCGCGTCGGGGGTGCAGTTCATGCGCCAACAACTTCTCGATCGCGACGTCAAGGTGATGTGCGGTGGGGACCTCCGCGGACGGGGTGTGCCCAGCCGCAACGATTTCGGTGCGGACTTCCGTCAGCGCCTTGAGATAGGACACATGGGCGGTCAGCAATATCCCCTCTGCCAGGGTCTGCGCGTCGGTGTCCATCGCCGCTTCGCTTAACGCGACGCTATGCGCGTACCCGCCCCGGCAGGACCGGAACAGGATGTGCCCGCTCGGGTGGACGGTGTCGAAGTTCGGGTTGGGGTCGGTCATCGACCGTCGTCAACGACGCTGCCCAGCTTGCGCGCGGCCTCATGCTCGTGCTGCTCCCACATGTCGGCCGACGCCCGCAGGTTGTGCGCCATCTCGGCGTGGTCGTCGGCTTGCTGTTCGTAGCAGCGCCGCCGGTGCTCAAGGAGTTCACGCCCGGTTTCGCGCAGCTCACTGAAGATCGGCCCAAGCGAGTCCAGGCTTTCTTGAATTGCTCCGTGCGACGACGGGATGTCCCGCAAATAGTCGGACACTTCCTGGTGGTGCCCAGCGGCTGCGCGCAAGCTCTCCGGCACCACATGAACTTGATCTGCCATCCACTATCTCCTCTTGAAGCGCCGGCGATCCTCGTCGGCGCACTGGTTCTGCCCTGTGCCGGTTGCCGCCGGCTGTCACGGTGACGTATCGACCGCGGCCGCCGGCCGGGTGGGTGCCGGTGTTTCGGCCTTGGCCGGTGCGTCCGCCGTCACTGGTGCCGGCGGGTGCTCCCAGCCTAGAAAGCTTGGCCCTTTGACGGTGGAGATGTGCTGAATCTGACCGTTCAGCAACGCTTTGCTGTTGCCGAGGGCGAGCGCGTGCCGATCTGCGAACATGCCGATATCTCCTGGCGCTAGGCGAGACGGATCGACCGGGTC
Organism: Mycobacterium sp.; assembly: GCF_035653355.1. Taxonomy (GTDB): domain Bacteria; phylum Actinomycetota; class Actinomycetes; order Mycobacteriales; family Mycobacteriaceae; genus Mycobacterium. The sequence goes on from NZ_DASRBZ010000593.1 coordinate 4,897, forward strand.
GCTGACGGCGGTGCCAGGCGGGGGAATGGTGATGCCCTGCTGGTGAAACGCATCGGCAATAGGCGTGCCGCCGGCGGCCGCTTTGATCGCCGCGGCGAGCTGCGGGCTGGCAGCGGTGACAGTGTCGCCGGTGGGCAGCGTCACCGTCGTGGGTCCAGCCGGTTGCGGCTCGGGCGCGGCCGTTGGTTCAGCCGCCTTCTCATCGCCGCTCTCTTCTGGTTCGTCGGGTGACGGTTGCTCGGTCGACGCCAGCTCTTCGGGCCCAATCAGCGCGTCGTCCGGCCCCTCTCGTAACCGTTCCTTTGCGCTATCCGGCAGCAGTCCACCCAACGGAAACGCCCCCGGCATACCGAACCCCGGGAGGGACGCCGGCAGCGCGCCTCCAGCCGGCATCGCTCCACCGCCGAAGGCGGGAAAGCTTGGCATCGCCGGCGCCATCGGCGGTGCCGGCGACGGGTCCCGCCCCGTCAGATCGTCGGGAAGCAATCCGGGATCGTCTGCCAACAGCGCATCGAGATACGGGTCCATCCCCGTATCCGACGCTTGCGGGTCAGCGCTGGTTCCCCGCGATGCGCCGGCAACGGAGCGCGGCGGCTGCTGCCCAGCCGAACTCTGCTGCCCCGACCTCGAGCCGTTGTACAGCGAGGTCCATGCAGCCATCAGTGCAGACTTAGAAGTGTCGTCGAGGCCAGCGCTGGCTACCACTGCACGGATTTCTCGCAGCTTGCCCGTCAGGAAGCGCTGAAAGTCACGTGCGCCGGCCGGGGTGTCCAGATCGGTTCGCGTGCGCACCGCGGCCTCGACGTC
>NZ_DASRBZ010000594.1:0-5464 GCF_035653355.1 Mycobacterium sp.
CGTGTCCTGCTGCATGTCCTCAACGGCAGCGCCACCGAGGAGCGCAGCCTGGCGCTGCCGGGGCACACGTTCACCGTGGTGGCGCTTGACGGCAACCCGGTGCCGAAACCTGTTGCCGTGCCTGTGTTGTGGCTCGGCGCCGGTGAACGAATCTCGGCCGTGGTGACGATGAATCAGCCCGGCGTGTGGATCCTTGGCGATCTTCTCGACGACGACCGGCACGGCGGCATGGGCATCGTGGTGGAATACGCCGGACGAACCGGCGCGCCGCAGTGGGCGCCGCCGCCACCCTTCCAGTGGGACTACCGGCTGTTCGCGCAACCCGGGGCCCGCGCCGCCGCACCCGATCACGTCATCGACATGTTGGTCGAAAAGCAAAACGCCGCCGACAACGGCTTCAACGTATGGACGATCAATGGTCAACGATTCGCCATGCCGTCGGAGCAACCGCCGATCGAATTGCAGCACGGCAAGCGCTACCGGTTACACGTGCGCAACGCGAGCGACGACATCCACCCAATCCATGTGCACCGGCACACGTTTGAAATCACTAATGTCGCGGGCACGCCAACTGCGGGCGTGCGCAAAGACGTCGCGATGCTGGGTGGCTACCAGAGCATCGACGTCGACTTCCTCGCCGACCAACCCGGCTTGTCGCTGTTTCACTGCCACCAGCAACTGCACATGGATTACGGGTTCATGGCGCTGTTGCACTGCAGGTGATCCGCCCGCGTTCCAAGAACAGCGGCACGCCGGGCTGTTATCCAGCCGACGTCGAACGCGGAATCACACTGGGCCTTACGCGGTTATGAGCCGGCGGCCTTCCCGCTCAGCGCCGACGGAGTCCGCAGCGCACTCAGGACTCGTGCGATCAAGTTGACGGCGTGGTAGCCGACCACCGCAGCGATGGTGAGCGCCACCGCGGGATCGAGCCAGTCCCAGCCGCCGGTAACCAGGATCACCGCGCCGCTGACAGCTACGCCGGCGGCGGCCGCCGCATCCGCGGCGATGTCGAGCCGCACGGCTTTGACGTTGAGGTCTTCCCGGCCGTTCCCATCGTCGACGTCTGCGCCGACGATGACCGTGGCGATCAGCATGACCACCGCTGCCACCGCGCCCACGATCAGCACCGGCGCGCCCCGTACGCCGGTGGCGCCCGCGGCCAGCCGGTGGGCTGCGGCGACCACTATGCCGACGTTGAGGATGAGCAGCCAACCGGCATTGACCAATGCTGCAAGGTGAGTGGGGCTGGGGTATCGGTTTGGACGGTCACGGTCCGCCCGACGTACAAGGCGGATGGCGAACAGCGAAAGGGCGATCGCGGCCCCGTCGGCCAGATAGTCGACGCCTGCGGCCAGCACGCTCAGCGAGTGGGCCATTACGCCCACGATCAGCAACGCGGCGACCAGCAGCAGGTCTAGCAGCAGCGCCAGCGCCAGCCGCCCAACCGTGGACATTTGCCGATGATAGAACCAGTCAGCGGAGGTGCCCACGATAACGTCGAATTGGCCGGGATTCGGTACTGCTCCAAGGCAGCTCGTCAATATCCGTCAGGCGCCGCGGTCCGCCGGCATGCTCCACTTCTCCTCGATGCGGCCATAGCGCCATACCAGCAGCGCCACAGCCCAAGTCGCCACGAACATCGCGACGATGACGAACCCGATCATGTTGAGGTCGATGCCGCCGATCCACTCCCACAATCCGCCGCTCCAACCCAGCTGATCGGCCAACAGTCCGAGAAGTTCAACGCTGCCCACCAGAAGGGCCACCGCGACCGACAAACCGGTGATGGTGATGTTGTAGTAGACCTTTCGCACCGGGTTGGAAAACGCCCAGCCGTAGGCGAAGTTCATGAACGAGCCGTCGATGGTATCCAACAGGCACATCCCCGCGGTGAACAGCATGGGCAGACACAGGATCGCATACCACGGCACGCCGGCCGCAGCGCTGCTGCCCGCCAACACCAGCAGCGCGACCTCGGTAGCGGTGTCGAATCCGAGTCCGAACAACAGGCCGACCGGGTACATGTGCCATGACTTGGTGACCGATCTGGTGAAGCGGCCGAGCAACCGGTTGAGCAGCCCGCGGCTGTTCAACTGCTGTTCCAGTTCGGCCTCGTCATAGTGGCCCCGGCGCATCCGCGCGAACACGCCCAGAATCTCAACCAAGATGACGACGTTGATCGCGGCGATCAAATACAGGAACGCTCCCGAGACGCTGGTGCCGATCAAGCTGGTGTAGTGGTGCAGCGCCGACGAGCCCTGCCTGACAGGCCCGATGATCGCCTTGACTCCAAGCGCCAGCAGCACCGCTAACCCGAAGACCACCGACGAATGGCCCAATGAGAAGAAGAAGCCGACGCCGAGTGGCCGCTGCCCGTCGTTCATCAGCTTGCGGGTGGTGTTGTCGATGGCGGCGATATGGTCGGCGTCGAACGCGTGCCGCAGTCCCAAGGTGTAGGCCGTCAGCCCGATGCCGATGCCGAACACCTTGTCGCCGAGACTGAAATGTGCGGGCTCGACTACCAGTACGAGCGTCAGCCAGCCGATCAGGTGCAGTGCGACGATCACCGCGAACATGGCCCCCAAACGGGCTCGTTCCGCCGGCGTCAGTGCACTGCGCACTCGTGATGACAACGATTGGCGCTCAACGCGCTCCGCCATGTCGCGTCCCCCACTGTGCATCGAGATCCCGGCCGCGCAAACGGTAAGCGACCGGCGAGCGTCATGCAGGTGATTCGAGGGATTCTTGCAAGTTTTTCGCAGGTGACCCGGGCGGCACCCTGCCGTCAACCGCGGAAGGTGATGAGCGGAATCGCCATCTCGGCCGGGGTGGCCGCGCCGTGCAAACCGATTAGGTTAGCCACCTCGGGCGGCTCATGGGCGCTCGCCAGCACCGCTGTGTCGCCGGTGCAGATGACGACGACGTCACCGATGCGGGCAAGGTGCTCGGGGCGCACCGAACCGAACAGCCCGGCCGCCACGGCGTCGTCGCGGCTGCACACCTCGGCCCGCCCAGCTACCGTCTCGCTCCAGGCCGCCAGCACGTCGGCGGCCGCCCCGGGTTGGGTGTGGAGGTAACGCACCCGCGGATCTCCGGCGACCACACGTACTCCCGCCGCCAGCCAAGGGTCGGCATCGAGGTCGACTCGGGCGTCCGGTGCGACATTCATTCCGCCGTGGTCGGCGGTGACCAGCAGCGCCGCATCCGACGGCAATTGCTCGACCAGCCGGGTGAGCAGTGTGTCGACGTGCGCTGCCGCGGTGTGCCATTGCGGCGAGCCGACGCCGAACAGGTGTGCCGCGGTGTCCAGTGCGGCGGTATAGCCGTAGATCAGTCCGGGCGCCGCGCGGATCTCCTCGGCCAGCTGCCCGGCGTAATCGTCTTCGCCGCCGACCGGGCGGAACAGCGCACCGCGATAGGCCGCTTCGGTGAGCCCGCTGCCGATAAACGCCGCCGGCAAGACCGCCCGGGCGCTGATCCCGGCGCGGGCCAGCCGCTCGAACCACGTTGGGACGGGCTGCCATTGGGCGGGCGGCGGGTCGTCACGCCACGCGATGTGGTTGAGCACCCGGTCGGTGTGCGGCAGCTTGAGCGTAAATCCCAGCACGCCGTGCTCGCCCGGTTGTGCGCCGGTGGCAAGCGACACCAGGCTCGTCGGCGTCGTCGAGGGAAACGTGCAGACCAGTTCATCAAGCCGCCCGGCACCACCCGCGAGCACCGAGGCGAGCAGCGGCGCGTCCGCGGTCAGCATGGGCAACAGGTGCCACCCCATGCCGTCGACCAGCACCACCGCGACGCGGCGCACCTCGCCGACCGACTCGGACAGTCCCAGCGGGTCGACCCCGCCGTGGACTCCAAGCAGCGCGGCCGCCGCGGGCAGCACGTCGCAGATGGAACCCATCGGCGATCGCAAGGGCGGCGAAGCCGGGCGCAGCGGGTCGTCGTGCGACAAACTCAGCATGACGGCCAGTCTCGCAGCCCACCCGATCTGGCCATTGGCTGCGCTTGGGCAATCGCATGCGTGATACTGAAGAAGTGACCAGGCCATCGGCCCTGGACCCGGCCGTCACCGAGCGGATTGGCGAGTTGCTGCGCGCCCATGGGCTGCGGCGGATGGCCTCACGGATCGCGGTGCTGGCGGTGCTCGAACCGGTCAACGGGCATCTCTCGGTCGCGGAGATCCACCGCCGGGTGCGCGAGGCCGCTCCTGCCGGGATCACCCCGCCCGATTTGGCGACGATCTACCGAACGGTGACCACGCTGGTCGATCAGGGTGTGCTACACGCGCTGACCCTTGAGAACGGCGTCACCACCTTCGGGTTGGCGGCCGACCCTCATCATCACGCGGTGTGCACCCGGTGCGGCTCGATCATCGAAGTGCCCGCGCGTCAGCTGAGTTCGGCGCTCGAACAGGCGATGGCGGGTAGCGCTTTCGCTTTGTCGGAACGGGCCGGGTTGACCCTGCACGGCCTGTGCCCGCGGTGTCAGGTAGCAGCAGCGGACGAACCACGCTGAATCAGCAGAGATTCAGTAGCGCGTTTTCCACGACCTCCGGCAGCGCCGGATGAATCCAGTACTGGCCGCGCGCCATCTGATGTGCGGGCAGCCCAAAGCTCATCGCCTGGATCAGCGGCTGGATGATCGACGAGGCCTGGTAGCCCATGATGTGCGCACCCAGCAGCCGGCCGCTGCCGCGCTCGGCGATAATCTTGACGATGCCGGTGGTGTCCTCCATCGCCCAGCCGTAGGCGACGTCGCCGTAGTCCTGGATCACGCAGGATACATCGACACCCTTTGCAACAGCTTGGTTTTCGGTCAGTCCGACGCTGGCGATCTGTGGGTCGGTGAAGACCGCCGACGGCACGAATCGGTGGTCGGTCATCATCATCGAGCCGGTGTCGTCCCAGTTGCAAAGCAGGTTGTGCTGCACGACGCGGGCTTCGTGGTTTGCCACGTGTTTGAGCTCGTAGGGTGAAGACACGTCGCCGAGCGCGAAAACACCTGGGGCTGCGGTTCGTTGGAATTCGTCGACCACCACTCGGGTTCCGTTGAGCTCGATGCCGGCCTGTTCGGCGTCCAGCAGATCGCCGTTGGGTATCCGGCCGGTGGCCACCAGAACAGTGTCGGCGTGCACGGTGGAGCCGTCGTCGAGCTCCAGCACGGTCTGCGAACCGTCACGATGGCCGCCGACGACATTGCGGTGCGTCCGCAGCTCCCACTTCGTCGAGGCGATGCGGGTGAAGCGCTCGCAGATCGTGTCGTCGGAATGCCGAAGCAGTGTGCCGCCGCGAACCACCAGGGTGATCCGGACGCCCAGCGCGGAGAAGATGTGCGCGAATTCGGCTGCCACGAACCCACCGCCGATGATCACCAGGTGTTCGGGTAACTCGGCGATCCGCATGACGGTGTCGCTGGTGTGGTAGTCGACGCCGCAGGCGAGGATGGCCGGCGGGATCACCGG
>NZ_DASRBZ010000595.1:0-20133 GCF_035653355.1 Mycobacterium sp.
ATGCGCACCGGATGCTCGGCGGTGGGCGGAAACACGTCGAGTATGCCGCCGCGCACCGCAAACTCCCCACGCCGGCCGACCATGTCGGCCCGGGTATAGGCCAATTCGACCAGCCGGGTGATGACCTCTTCGAACGCGACCTCGTCGCCGACGGCCAGGGTGAGCGGCTCGATGTCGCCCAGTCGTGGTGTCATCGGCTGCAAAAGCGAGCGGGCCGGGGTCACCACCACCCGCAGCGGCGGTCCCAGCCGCGCGTCCTCGGGGTGAGCCAGCCGGCGCAGCACCATGAGGCGGGCGCCCATGGTGTCGACGCCCGGCGAGAGCCGTTCGTGCGGCAGGGTTTCCCAGGACGGGAACAACGCGACCGCGTCGCCGTGCACGCCGCGCAGCTCGGCGGTCAGATCGTCAGCTTCCCGGTTGGTGGCGGTGACCACCAGCAACGGGCCGTGCCGGGCCAGCGCGCTGGTGACGAAGACCCGTGCGCTGGCCGGACCGACCAGGCTCAATTCGTCGGGTCGATCCGCTGCCTGATCGATGAGTTGCTGGAAGGTCGGCGCGCTCAACGCCAAGTCGACAAGCCCCGCGATCGGGGTATCTGGTCGGGCAAACCCCGGTGCGGTCATGATGCGGCCATTCTATGCTTCGATCGATTCACGTTGCGGCTCCGGCCAACTCAGGTGATCGCCGCCACACCACTACTGCGTCACCACGATTTCCAGACAACCCGCCGCTACCGAACCGGCGAGGCGATGCAAAACTCCGTCAATTTAGGGCTCGGCGGCGTCAAGGGTTCGTTAGGGCTGCGGCATCCGACGACAGCCGGACGCACCGTGGAAGCATCACCACAACATTGGTGGATGTATTGCCGTCCATCGGTTATGCCGCTCCCCGCGGTTCGATCCAGCCATCTGGCCGGTAACGACGCATGCCGACGAGGAGGGTCGGCTGTGCATCGGCGACGTGCCGCTCACGGACATCGCCGACGAGTTCCGCACCCCGGCCTATGTGATCGACGAAGCAGACTTCAGGCACCGGGCTCAGCACTACCGCCGGGCGTTGCGCGACGCTGAGGTCGTCTATGCCGGCAAGTCACTGCTGAGCATCGCGGTGGCGCGGTGGGCGCGCGAAGAGGGGCTAAGCCTTGACGTCTGCTCGGCCGGTGAGCTGACAGCCGCGATAGCCGCAGGCGTGGACCCAGCCGGCATCGTCATGCACGTCAACGCGAAATCGGCTACTCGTCCAGCAGATTGGGGTCGGCCTCCAGGTGCATCAGGCCGTTCCAGCAGAGATTAACCAGGTGCGCGGCGACCACTTCCTTCTTGGGCTCCCGGGCGTCGAGCCACCACTGGGCGGTCATCGACACGGAGCCGACCAGCGCCTGGGCATACAACGGCGCCGTTTCGGGGTCGAGTCCGCGGCGGGCGAAGTCGCCGGCCAGGATCGATGACACCTGACTGACCGCGTCGTTAAGCAGGGTGGAATAGGTGCCGGAGCTAATGGCAGCCGGGGAGTCGCGGATCAGGATTCGGAAGCCGTCGGTGCGTTCCTCGACATAGGTCAGCAACGCCAGCGCCACCCGTTCGATGCGCAGCCGAGACCGGTTGTTGGTCGACTTGGTGAGCGACGACGTGATGCCATCCAGCAGCGCCGACATCTCTCGGTCGACGACGACCGCGTACAGCCCTTCCTTACCGCCGAAATGCTCGTAAACAACCGGCTTGGACACATTGGCCCGCAGCGCGATCTCCTCGATCGAGGTTCCCTCGTAGCCGCGCTCGGCGAATAGCGAGCGTGCGATATCGATCAGTTGATGCCGACGCTCGCTGCCGGTCATCCTGGCGCGCGGCTCTCGCACCTCTTTATCCAGCGCTGCCACGCCTACCAGGGTATCGGCTTGCATTAGAGTGGACGCGGTCCTTGGCGGTGCTCGACCGCTCGCCACATCGGTCCGTCGTGGTGTAATCGGCAGCACATCAGATTTTGGTTCTGAGAGTTCAGGTTCGAGTCCTGGCGACGGAGCTGTCCCATATACCGCGCTTTTTTGCCGTGAGCGGGCGGGAAATGCCACGCTTGACGGCGTGTCGGCGTACAGATACGCACACTCGCGGCAGAAAGCCGGGGAGGCTTGATGACAACTCAGGGCGAATCGGCGGTGCTGGTACTGGCAGCGGGAGCCGGAACCCGGATGCGGTCAGACACGCCGAAGGTGCTGCACACGCTCGCCGGGCGCAGCATGTTGGCGCATTGCCTGCATTCGATCGCCAAGGTGGCCCCACAGCACCTGGTCGTGGTGCTCGGCCAAAACCGGGAACGCATCGCACCCGTCGTCGCGGAACTGGCTGAGACGCTGGGCCGCCCCATCGACGTGGCGATCCAGGATGAGCAGCTGGGCACCGGACATGCCGTGTTGTGCGGACTTTCCGCGCTGCCCGATGACTACAGCGGCGTCGTCGTGGTCACCTCGGCCGATATTCCGTTGCTGGACGCCGATACTCTGGCCGACCTGCTCGCCGCCCATCGTGCCCAACCGGCAGCGGTCACAGTGCTGACCACGACGCTGGCCGACCCCACCGGCTATGGCCGCATCCTGCGTACCCAAGACAATGAAGTGATCGCGATCGTCGAGCAAGCCGACGCGACACCCTCACAGCGGGAAATCCGGGAAGTCAACGCCGGGGTCTACGCCTTCGACATCGAGGCGCTGCGCAACGCGCTGAGCCGGCTGTCCGCCGACAATGCCCAGCGCGAGCTTTACCTCACCGATGTGATCTCCATCGTCCGCCAAGACGGCCGGACCGTACACGCGCGGCACGTCGACGACAGCGTGTTGGTCGCCGGGGTGAACAACCGGGTCCAGCTGGGCGAGCTCGCCGCTGAACTCAACCGGCGCATCGTCGCCGGGCACCAGCTGGCCGGGGTCACGGTCTGCGATCCCGCGACCACCTGGATCGACGTCGACGTCACTGTCGGCCGCGACACCGTCATCCTGCCCGGGACACAGCTGCTGGGCCGTACCCGCATCGGCGGACACTGCACCATCGGCCCGGACACCACTCTGGCCGACGTCGTTGTCGGTGAGGCCGCATCGGTGATCCGCACTCACGGCACCTCGTCGTCGATCGGCGACGGCGCGGCGGTCGGTCCCTTCGCCTACCTGCGGCCCGGGACCGTCTTGGGCGCCGACGGAAAGGTGGGCGCATTCGTTGAGACCAAGAACTGCACCATCGGGACGGGCACCAAGGTGCCGCATCTGACCTACGTCGGCGACGCCGACATCGGTGAGCACAGCAACATCGGCGCATCCAGCGTGTTCGTCAACTACGACGGCGAGACCAAACAACGCACGACGATCGGCTCCCACGTGCGCACCGGCTCGGACACCATGTTCGTGGCGCCGGTGACGGTCGGCGACGGCGCCTACACCGGTGCCGGCACGGTGGTCCGCCACGACGTACCGCCCGGGGCGCTGGCCGTGTCGGCAGGACCGCAACGCAACATCGAGAACTGGGTGCAGCGCAAGCGCCCCGGCAGCGCGGCCGCCAAGGCCGCCGAGAAGGCACAGGCCCAGAAAACCAGCCCGGATGAACCCGACCAGACACCGTGACGTTTCTCTCCTTACTATTTAGGCACTGTTAGGCACATATCTCGATCCGACCCGCGGGGGCACCACGTGAGCCACGACTGGACCGACAACCGCAAAAACCTGATGCTGTTCGCGGGTCGTGCGCATCCTGAACTGGCCGAGCAGGTCGCCAAGGAGCTCGACGTCCACGTCACCGCGCAGACGGCCCGGGACTTCGCCAACGGCGAGATCTTCGTGCGCTACCACGAATCGGTTCGCGGCTGCGACGCGTTCGTCCTGCAGTCACACCCCGCGCCGCTGAACAAGTGGCTGATGGAGCAGCTGATCATGCTCGACGCGCTCAAGCGGGGCAGCGCCAAGCGGATCACCGCCGTCGTGCCGTTCTATCCCTACGCCCGCCAGGACAAAAAGCACCGCGGCCGCGAGCCGATCTCGGCGCGACTGGTGGCCGACCTGCTCAAGACCGCCGGGGCCGATCGGATCGTGACCGTCGACCTGCACACCGACCAGATCCAGGGCTTCTTCGACGGGCCGGTCGACCACATGCGAGCGCAGAACCTGCTCACCGGCTACCTCAAAGACAACTACAGCGGCCACGACATGGTGGTCGTCTCCCCCGACTCCGGCCGGGTGCGCATCGCCGAGAAGTGGGCCGACTCGCTCGGCGGCGTTCCGCTGGCCTTCATCCACAAGACACGCGACCCACGAGTGCCCAACCAGGTTAAGTCCAACCGCGTCGTCGGCGAAGTCGCCGGCAAGACCTGCATCCTGATCGACGACATGATCGACACCGGCGGCACCATCGCCGCGGCGGTGCCGCTGCTGAAGGAAGACGGCGCCGGAGACGTGATCGTCGCCGCCACCCACGGCGTGCTGTCCGATCCCGCGCCCAAGCTCTTGGCGGAGTCCGGGGCCCGTGAGGTGATCGTCACCAACACGCTGCCGATCGACGAGAGCAAGCGGTTCCCGCAGCTGACGGTGTTGTCGATTGCGCCCCTGGTGGCCAGCACTATCCGTGCGGTCTTCGAAAATGGTTCAGTGACAGGGCTCTTCGACGGAGACGCGTAATGCCCCCTACCTCGAACGACACCGTCATCTACCACAACCCCAAGTGCAGCACGTCGCGTAAGACGCTGGAGTTGTTGCGCGACAAAGGCATCGAGCCAACCATCGTCGAGTACTTGAAGACGCCGCCGTCGCGCGAGCAGCTGGTGAAGATGATCCGCGACGCCGGCATCAATGTTCGCGTCGCGGTGCGCACCCGTGAGCCGCTGTACGCAGAGCTCAACCTGGCCGACGCCACCGACGACGAGTTGCTCGACGCGATGGCCGAACACCCCATCTTGATCCAACGCCCGTTCGTCGTGACAGCCAAGGGCACCCGGCTGGCTCGTCCGGTCGACGCGGTCGACGAGATTCTGTGAGGCTCACCGCCATCAGTAGATGCGCGGCCGGCGTCGTGATCCTTGCGCTAACCGCGGTCGGTTGCAGCGCGAAAGAGCCTGACTACCAATCAGTTTGGACGACGAGCTCCACGACAACCACCACCCCGACCACGACTGAATCACCGGAGCCGCTTGGAAAATACCTGGAAGACGTCGGCGTCACCGGCGAACAGGTAGCTCCCGATTCGCTACCCGATCTGACGGTGTCGATCCCGACACCACCAGGCTGGGACAAGTTCACCAATCCCAGTATCACCCCGGCCACGCAGGCGATCGCCAAGAACGGCAGCTATCCGATCGCGATGCTGATGGTGTTCAAGCTGCGCGGGGACTTCAATACCGCAGACGTGATCAAGCACGCCAACGCCGACGCCGAGCGCTCCGACAATTTCAAGAAATTGAATGCGTCCACCGCCGACTTTCACGGCTTTCCGTCGTCGATGGTCGAGGGCAGCTACGACCTCAACGGCAAACGGTTGCACGGGTGGAACCGGGTCGTCATCGCTACCGGATCACCACCGGCGAAGCAGCCTTACCTCGTTCAGCTCACGATCACCAGCATGGCCGGCCAGGCCTTCCCCGAGGCGAAGGACATCGAGGCGATCATCGCCGGATTCACCGTCGCCGCGAAGTAGCCCGCAGCATCGGGTTGCCTTGGCCGCGTTACTGTATCCGCCATGGGTTGGACCGCCGCAGACCTGCCGTCATTGGCCGGACGAACCGTGATTGTCACGGGGGCCAACAGTGGCCTGGGCGCGGTGACGGCCCGCGAACTGGCCCGGGTTGGGGCCCACGTCATCGTGGCGGTACGCAATACCGAGAAAGGCGAGGCCGCCGCCCGGCAGATGACCGGCCACGTCGAGGTGGGCCGACTCGACCTGCAGGACTTGGCCTCAGTGCGGGAGTTCGCCGACGCCATCGACACGGTCGACGTGCTGATCAACAACGCGGGCATCATGGCCACCCCGGAGGCGAGGACCGTTGACGGCTTCGAAAGTCAGATCGGCACCAATCACCTCGGTCATTTTGCGCTGACAAATCTGTTGCTGCCCAAGCTAACCGACCGGGTGGTGACCGTGTCGTCGATGTACCACTGGATCGGCCGCATCAGCCTCGACGACCTGAACTGGCAGTCGCGGCGATACTCGCGGTGGCTGGCCTACGGCCAGTCAAAACTGGCCAACCTGTTGTTCACCAGCGAGCTGCAGCGGCGGCTGGATTCGGTTGGCTCACCCTTGCGCGCGCTGGCTGTCCATCCCGGCTATTCGCGAACCAATCTGCAGGGCCACTCCGGTCACCGGGTCGAAGACGCTTTGATGGCGATCGGTAACAAGTTTTTCGCCACCGACGCCGATTTCGGTGCCCGCCAGACGCTGTACGCGGCGTCGCAGGATTTGCCGGGCGACACGTTCGTCGGGCCACGTTTCAGCATGGTCGGCCGCACCCAGCCGGTGGCCCGCAGCCCACTGGCTAAGCGGGAAAGCACCGCCACGGCACTGTGGGAGCTGTCGGAGCAGCTCACCGGAGTCAAATTTCCGCTTTGAGCCGCTGATGCGCTAGCCTGTCGGGCGTCACGGCGAGGGTGCTGCCAGGCGGCCACCGTTATCGACGGGGACCTTCTGGTTGTCGCGATGCTGGCCGTGCCCGACCCACACAGGAGCGACACCATGGCTAAATCGGCGGCTTCGCCAACCAATCAGCTGAGCGTGTCGGTGCGCACAGAGACCGGCAAGGGCGCGTCCCGCCGGGCACGGCGCAACGGCAAGATCCCAGCGGTCCTCTACGGTCACGGCAGCGAGCCGCAGCATCTGGAGTTGCCTGGCCACGATTTCGCGGCGGTGTTGCGCCACTCGGGCACCAACGCTGTGCTGACCCTTGACATCGAGGGCAAGGAGCAGCTGGCGTTGACCAAGGCGATCGACGTCCACCCGATTCGACACACGATCCAGCATGCGGACCTACTGCTGGTGCGCCGCGGCGAGAAAGTCACCGTCGAGGTCACCGTTGATGTCGAGGGTGAACCGGCGCCGGGCACCTTGGTCACGCAGGAAACCAGCACGATCGAGATCGAGGCCGAGGCGCTGTCGATTCCTGAGCAGCTGACCGTCTCGGTCGAGGGCGCGCAGCCCGACACCCAGTTCACTGCCGGGCAGATCCCGCTGCCGCGCGGGGTGAGGCTGATCTCTGATCCAGACCAGTTGGTCGTCAACGTCGTGAACGCGCCGACGGCCGAGGAACTCGAGGCGGAGGGTGCCGGCGAGGTGGCCGAACCCGAGGTGCCGGCCGAAGCGGCCACCGAAACCGAAGCCGGCGAGGCCGAGTCCGAGTAACGCATGGCCGAACCGTCCCCTGCTTCGCGGGGGCCCCGGCTGGTGGTTGGCCTTGGCAATCCGGGACCGAACTACGCCCGGACCCGCCACAACCTCGGATTCATGGTCGCCGATCGGCTCGCCGCGCGTCTGGGCTCGACCTTCAAGGCGCACAAGCGTTCCGGCGCGGAAATCGCCACCGGCCGGCTCGGAGGCTGTGCGGTGGTGTTGGCCAAGCCGCGCAGTTATATGAACGAATCGGGCCGTCAAGTCGCGCCGCTGGCCAAGTTCTACTCGGTGCCCCCAGCCGACATCATCGTCATCCATGACGACCTGGACTTGGACTTTGGTCGCATCCGGCTCAAGCTCGGCGGCGGCGAAGGCGGTCACAACGGCCTGCGCTCAGTGGTTGCGTCCTTGGGAACCAAGGATTTTGAGCGGGTGCGCATCGGCATCGGGCGTCCGCCGGGACGCAAGGACCCGGCGGCGTTCGTGTTGGAGAACTTTACCGCCGCCGAACGCACGGAGGTGCCGACGATCTGTGAGCAGGCCGCCGACGCGACGGAGTTGCTCATCGAGCTGGGGTTAGAGCCGGCCCAAAACCGCGTGCACGCTTGGTGATTGGTCCGCGAGCGGGCGTGTTTGCACATCGACACGCCGCAAATGATGGCAGTTTGCGCCCGCTCGCGGCAGAAGGTGCAAGCGCTGAAGTTAAGTGACCAGCGTGACCGAGTTGGCGCGGCGCAGCTTGCCCGACGGCGTCTTGGGAATGGTGCCCGGTCCCAATACGACGACGTTGCGCGGCCGCACGTCGACCTCGGTGACGACCTCGTGCGCCACCTGGTGCTCGATGCGACGCACTTCGGCCGGGTCCTCGTAGGCGTTGGACTCCACTGCGACGGCGAACGTCTCGCGTGAATGGCCGGCGTCGAGCCGCACGGCCACCGCGCAGCCCGGGCGCACGCCGGGAACCCGGCACGCCGCCCGCTCGATGTCGGTGGGGTAGATGTTGCGGCCAGCCATGATGATGACGTCCTTGACCCGGCCGCACACAACGAGGTGGCCGTTTTCCATCATGTAGCCGAGGTCACCGGTGTCATACCAGCCGTGCTCGTCTTGCGCGGGAATGAACCCGCCCATCGTGATGTAGCCCGGGGTCAGCGGCTCGCCGCGCAGCTCGATCACCCCGACGCCGCGGGGCGGCAACACATTGCCGTTCTCGTCGACGATGCGGGCCTCGATCCCATCGAGCACGGGCCCCAGGGAAGCCAGTCGACGGGTGTTGCCCTTGGTAGCCGGGACCGCCCGACGCAGCGCGGCGAGCAGGTCGGCGTCCACCTCGTCGACGATCAGGCCCTGTTCCACCGGCGAAAACGACACGGCCAGCGTGGTTTCGGCCATGCCGTATGCGGGCAGGATGGCCTCCGGCCGCAGCCCGAACGGCCGGCCCGCCTCGATCAGGTCCTCGACATCGGCGGGGT
Organism: Mycobacterium sp.; assembly: GCF_035653355.1. GTDB lineage: Bacteria > Actinomycetota > Actinomycetes > Mycobacteriales > Mycobacteriaceae > Mycobacterium. The sequence continues at coordinate 8,819 of NZ_DASRBZ010000595.1, forward strand.
CGACCGGTTCGGCCCCCGACATTGCAATCCGCAGCGTCGACAGGTCGAACTGGCCGGGTTTGGCCTGCTTGCGCAGCCGCTTGGCGAACAGCGAATAGGCGAAGTTCGGGCCGCAGATGAACGTGCCCTTGTACTTGTCGACCAGCTTGGCCCACAGCAGCGTGTCGCGCAGGAAGTCCAGCGGGGTGACCTTGACCAGCTCAGCGCCGAAGTACATCGGCACGGTCAAGAAGCCGATCATGCCCATGTCGTGGAAGCAGGGCAGCCAGCTGACCATCACGTCGGTCTCGGGCTTGTACTTGACGCCGACGAACATGGCTTCGACGTTCGAGTACACGTTGCGGTGAGTGATCTGGACAGCTTTCGGGGAACCGGTGGATCCCGACGTCAGCTGCATGAGCGCCAGATCGTCTTCGTCGGTATCGATGGGGTCGATCGGGTCGGAATCCAGCAGCTGCTCGACGGTCATCACCTTGACGCCGCGCTGCTCCAGCACCGGCGCGGCCGCCATGAAGGGGTCGGAGACGATGACCGCTTTCGCCTCGATCATGTCGATGACCGTGGTGGTGTCCTGGGCCCACACCGCCAAGTCGGTGCGCGGCGTGGGCTGGTGCAGCATGGTCAGGCTGGCCCCCCGCATCCACAGCCCCTGGGCGGTCGGCGCGATCTCCACCGGGGCGCCGACGAGCACACCGACGGCGTCGCCGTGGCCAATACCATTGGCCGCCAGTCCGCCCGCGATGCGACGGGCCCGCTCATGTACCTCGCGCCACGTGTGCCGGACCGGGTTGTGTGGCTCGCCGGTGACCATGCCGCGAGGGCTGGTGTGGGCGTTGCGGTACATCTTCTCGGTAAACCTGCTCACGACACCCTCCTGGCTTCCGGCACCGGCGCTTTCCAGGCCCGGAATTTTATGCTGCCCCTGCTATTAGGCAATGTGCAGTAGAGGCGTGCACACAATTGGGCAGCGGTTATGTCTCGAATCGGTGATGCGTCAGATGCCTCGGGAGAGGCTGGACGGGTAGCGGAAGCACAGCCGCTGTGGCGGCTGGTCGACCGCCCACCGCGATAACCGGCGGGCGGTGCGATTGGGCACATTGTTTGACCGCTAGTCGTCACCGCGGATCATCTTAAGCTCCTCTTAAGTAACCGCCAAACCGTGGCGTGCTTTGAGGCCCAGGTCACACTTCGGTCACCGGCGCCGGCACCACGCGGGCACCGTGCACCGGACCGCTGGCAACGCGGACGGTGCGGCAGACACCTGCGCCCGACAGCTGAGTGCCGACGTCGATTGCCGAAGTCGCCGATGAGCACAGGAATGCGCAGGTGGGTCCGGACCCGGAGACGATGCCCGCCAGTGCGCCTGCCTCTACACCGGCACGCAAGGCGCGGCGCAACGCGGGATCCAAGCTCACCGCGGCCGCTTGCAACTCGTTGCCCAGCAAAGGCGCCAACTGGTCGGCATCCCCGGCGGCAAGGGCGGCCAGCACAGGCCCGGGCTCACTGAGTCGCGGCGGTTCGGCTACCTCACGGAGCCGGTCGAGCTCGGCGAACACCGCCGCTGTCGACAGGCCGCTGTCGGCAAACGCCAGCACCCAGTGGAAGGTGTTTCGCGACAGCACGGTGGCCAATTCCTCGCCGCGCCCGGTTCCCAGCGCGGTGCCGCCGTGTAGCGCGAACGGCACGTCGCTGCCCAGCTTCGCGGCGAGCGCGTGAAGGTCGCGGCGCGGCACGTCGAGCTCCCACAGGACGTTCATGGCCACCAGCACCGCGGCGGCGTCCGCGCTGCCGCCCGCCATGCCGCCAGCAACCGGAATGGATTTGTCGATGGTGATCGAAACATCTGGGGCCCGGCCGACGTGTTCGGCCACCAGCTCGGCGGCCTGCCAAGCCAGGTTGCGGTCGTCGGTGGGCAGTTCGTCGGCCCCTTCGCCGCTGACCTTGAGCGAGAGCACGTCGGCGTTGCGAACAGTGACCTCATCGACCAGTGAGACCGCCTGGAACACAGTCGTCAGCTCGTGGTAACCGTCGGCGCGGCGATCCCCGACCCCGAGGTAGAGGTTGACTTTCCCGGGCACCTGGACCGTCACCGACCCAGTCGGCACCCACTGAACAGCGGTGCTCCCGTTCATCGGCACCGCACGAGAGTATCGCCGGGACACGCAAACCACACTGCTTCTGGCGACGATGCACGCCGCCAACGGCGCTCGCCCGGCGACGATGCGGGCCGCGGCGACGGCCCGAGGATGAGCCGGGCAATCGGGTCGGAAAAGGAGCCGGGCCATCGACCCGGCTGAGTAGCTCGGGCACCGCGCCGAAATCGGGCCGCTACGACGCTTCTTGGCCGGCAGCGGCGCTGTCGGTCCACTCCCCTGAGCGGCGCAGCAAACGCACGAAGTCCTCGATGGACAGCGTCTCACCGCGGCGGGCGGGGTCGATGCTGGCGGCCAGCAGCCGCTTCGCAGATTCGTTGCCCGAGCCGGCCCATTCGGCAAACGCGTTGCGAGATGTCTTGCGTCGCTGGGCAAATGCGATGTCGATGAGTTCGAACACACGTCGGCGGAAGGCCTCATCGGTGGGCCAGGGCGACACTTCGTAACGGTCGATCCGCACCAGGCCGGAGTAGACCCGCGGAATCGGCCAGAAAACCGTCGGCGACACCGTGCCGAAGCGGCGCACCCGGCCGAAAAACCGCATCTTGACACTGGGCACGCCGTAGTCCTTGCCGCCGGGTTCAGCGGCAAGCCGTTCGGCGACCTCGGCCTGCACCATCACCATCACGGTGCGCACCGAAGGAAACTCGGCGAGCAGATGCAACAACGCCGGAACCGCGACGTTGTAGGGCAGGTTGGCCACCACCGCCGTCGGCTCAGCCGCCAGGTCGCTGCGACGGATCGACAAGATGTCGCGGTTCAGCACCGTCAGCCGGTCAGCTTCGCTGTGCGAGTGCTCGGCGACGGTCTGCTCTAGCCGGTCGGCCAGCACAGGATCGATCTCGACGGCGGTGACCGCGGCACCACGGTCGAGCAACGCCAGCGTCAGTGATCCCAGGCCGGGCCCCACTTCAAGCACGTGGTCGGACCGGCTCACCCCGGACGCCGACACCACCCGACGTACCGTGTTGGCGTCGTGAACGAAGTTTTGTCCCAACGCCTTTCGTGGCCGGAACTCGAGCTCCTTAGCGAGCCGTCTGATCTCGGTGCGGCCCAGCAGCCGGATGGTCAGCGCGCACCTGCTCTTCCGCTGCACACCGGCCAGGCGCCCCAGCCTTGCCGTTCCAGCACGGTCTGGGCAACGGCGATCTGCTCTTCGCGGGTGGCCAGATCAGCGCGCGGGGCATAGCGCAAGCCGCCGCTGCGTTCCCAGGTGCTCTGGTCGAATTGCACACCACCGTAGTAGCCGTTTCCGGTGTTGATCGCCCAGTTTCCGCCGGCTTCGCAGCGGGCGATGGCATCCCACACGGTGGCCTCGGGCACCGACGGGACTTCCGTGCCCGGCTTGGTGCCGACCCGCAGCACCGCGTCGCGGGCTGGTGTGATCACCGTGTTGGCCACCGGCAGCCGGCCGGTCTCCACTCCATTGACCTTGGCCACGGCGAACGTCACGTCCTGCGTGCCCGGGCTACCGGGGTCTTCGACGATCCGCCGGCTGACGTTCATCTCCGGGTCTTCGACGCGATGCGCGGCCGGCGGCAACGGCACCCGCTCGGTGACCTTCTCCATGCGGATCCGGGTTACCTCGATCTGCATCCCGTCGGTGACCGGCGTCGACGCGCTCGGCATCACTTTGTCGCTTTGTTGCAGCGGCATACCGGCGGCGTCCAACAGGTCGGCGACGTTCGGCGCGGCCAGATGAACGGTGCGCATGACGCCACCGTCGTTGATCTGGACGGTCTTGGCCGTGACGACCGGCAGCGCCATACCCGCCAGCGGAACACGGCTGCCCCGGGAGGCCGCGGCGGGCGCGGTGTCGGTCATCGCTAGCTGGGCCAGCGCCTCATCGACGGTGGACGCCGTGGTCCACACCTGCTTGGTGTCGTGACCGTCCATGGAGATCTGCAACGGCCGGCTGCGCCGCAGCACGATCTCGTCGGCGTCATGGATCCGCTCGTCGCCATTCGGGTACAAGTCGTCCCGCTCGCCGACCTCGAACCCGTTCTCCTTGAGCACGTCGATCGCCCGCGACTTCATCGTCGTCACGGTCAACCGGGTCCCGTCGACGCTCAGCGTCACCGTCTTGCGAGCAGCAACCGCATACCCGCCCGCGAACGTCAGCACCAGCAACAGCGCGGCGACCAGAAGCCGCAGGATCGGTGATGGGGTCTGGTGCAGCTTCGTGAGTACGTTCAACGCTCGTATTTCCCCGACCTAAGCAACACTTCAACGACACCGTCAGCAGCCACAAACGAAAGGGGCCCGTCAAGGCCCCCCGTTCGATCACAAGACGGTAACGAATCGGCCTAGTTAGGGCAACTCCAGCGCAACGCTCTTAACGGACTCTTAAGAGTCGCCGACCAGCCGGTAGGCCCGGCGAGCGTTAGCGGTGGTGACCAGTGCCAATTCGTCGGCAGGTCGCCCCAGGAGTTCAGCCAACGCTCGCACAGTGTAGGGCAGGCAGTACGGCTCGTTGGGAGCGCCACGGTACGGGTGCGCCGTCAAAAACGGTGCGTCGGTCTCGACCAGCAGCTGGTCGATTGGGATCAGCGGGACGGCTGCGCGCAGGTCACGGGCATTGCGGAAACTGACCGTCCCGGCCAGGCTCAGCAGCCAGCCGGCGTCGACGCAGCTGCGGGCCATCGCCGGGCCCGACGAGAAACAGTGAAATATCACACAGTCGGGGGCACCCTCAGCCCGCAGGACGTCGAGGACCTCAGCGTCGGCCTCCCGGTTGTGGATCATCAGCGGTTTGCCGGTCCGCTTGGCCAGGTCGATATGCCAGGCGAACGCCTCCCGCTGTGCGGGCGGCTCGGCGCACCCGTCGAGCCGGCCCGGCCAGTACAGGTCCAGCCCGGTCTCGCCGATCGCCACCACCCGCGGATGGGCGGCCAGGCGCTCGATTTCGGCGCGAGCCGCCTCGGTGAGGGCATGCGCCCGGGTGGGATGCAGGGCCACGGCGGCGTAGACCCGCGGATCCCATTCGGCCGCGCGTGTCACCCACTGCGCCGAGTCCAGGTCGTCGGCGATGGTCACCACCGCTGTGACTCCGACGGCCGCGGCGCGCTCGACGATGGCGCGCACCCCGTCGGCGTCCTCGGCGCCGCATGCGTCGAGGTGGGTGTGGGCGTCGATCAACGGCGCCAACGGCTCCGGGGCGGGCGGCGCCTCACGTTTACCGGACCGGTTGGAGCTCACGCGCACACAATAGGGTGATTCTCGATGAGGCCCTACTACGTCACCACCGCGATCACGTATCCGAATGCTGCACCGCACCTGGGGCACGTGTACGAGTACATCGCCACCGACGCGATTGCCCGGTTCAAGCGGCTTGACGGCTTCGACGTGCGGTTTATGACCGGCACCGACGAACATGGGCTGAAGATGGCCGAGGCAGCGGCGGCCGAGGGGGTTCCCACGGCTGCCTTGGCCCGGCGCAACTCCGATGTGTTCCAGCGGCTGCAGGAGCGGCTCAACATCTCATTCGACCGCTTCATCCGCACCACCGACGCCGACCACCATGCGGCCTCCAAGGCGATTTGGCAGCGGATGGCTGATGCCGGCGACATCTACCTGGACAGCTACTCGGGCTGGTATTCGGTGCGCGACGAGCGGTTTTTCGTCGAATCGGAAACCCAGCTGCTCGAAGACGGGACTCGCATTGCCGCCGAGACCGGGGCGCCGCTGACGTGGACCGAAGAACAGACCTATTTCTTTCGGCTGTCGGCGTATGCCGACAAGCTGCTGGCTCACTACGAGGCCAACCCCGATTTCATCGGGCCTGAGGTACGTCGCAACGAGGTGGTCAGCTTCGTCTCCGGCGGGTTGCGCGACCTGTCGATCTCCCGGACGTCGTTTGACTGGGGAATACCGGTGCCCGATCACCCCGATCACGTCATGTACGTCTGGGTGGACGCGCTGACCAACTATCTGACCGGCGTCGGCTACCCCGACACCGAATCCGAGTTGTTCCGCCGCTACTGGCCGGCCGATCTGCACATGATCGGCAAGGACATCATCCGGTTCCATGCCGTGTACTGGCCGGCGTTTTTGATGTCGGCCGGAATCGACCTGCCGCGAAAGGTTTTCGCCCACGGCTTCCTGCTCAACCGCGGCGAGAAGATGAGCAAGTCGGTGGGCAACGTCATCGACCCGGTGGCGCTGATCGACACGTTCGGTGTTGACCAGGTCCGCTACTTCCTGTTGCGGGAGGTCCCGTTCGGCCAGGACGGCAGCTACAGCGACGAAGCGATGATCACCCGGATCAACGCCGACCTGGCCAACGAGCTCGGCAACCTGGCGCAACGGTCGCTGTCGATGGTCGCCAAGAACCTCGACGGAATCGTGCCTACCCCCGGCGAATTCAGCGCTGACGACACAGAGTTGCTGGCGCTCGCCGACGGCCTACTCGAACAGGTGCGGTCCCATTTCGACGCCCAAGCCATGCATTTGGCGTTGGAGGCGATCTGGCGGATGCTCGGCGCGGCCAACAAGTACTTCTCGGCGCAGCAGCCGTGGGTACTGCGCAAAAGCGAGTCGCAGGACGACCAGACGCGGTTTCGCACCGTTCTCTACACCACTCTCGACGTGGTTCGCATTGCCGCACTGCTTATTCAGCCGGTAGTGCCGGAGTCGGCGGCCAAGCTGCTCGACCTGCTCGGCCAGCCCGCCAACGCTCGGTCGTTCAGTGCGGTGGAAACTCGGCTCGCCCCGGGCATGGTCTTGCCGCCGCCGACGGCGGTGTTCCCGCGCTACCAAGCGGACTGAGCACGAGCAGACGTAAAGCCCTGAAAGGCCGCGGAATTGGGTGACTTACTGTCTGCTCTGCAGGTGTAACTTTTTTGGTAGTCGCCCCGTCGTGGGTGTAGCACCAGGAGGCATGTGATGGGATCGCTGGACTACACCGAAGCGGTGAACGTTGCACTGGACCGCTTGCGCGGGACCGGTTTTTACCTCGGTCACTTCTTCGCCAACCACGGCCCGATGGCCGCCGAAGCGCTGGCCAAACTCGGGTATTGCGACGAGGTCGACAGCTGGGTTGACGCCAACATCCATCATCGCGAGCATGGGCCGCTGCCGGATCCGGCGCAGCCGATCACCGACTGGCAGGCCGCCCTGGGCCAACGCGACCGCGGCGGCGACTGGGTCGAGCTGTTTCGCCGCGAACTCGCCGAGGCCGCATGGCGAGATGTGCTGCAGAGATGGTGGCCGAGGCTATTACCCGGCTGCGCCGGCTCACTCACCCACGGGTTGATCCGCACCGCCCACGCCGTGCGCTCGCTGCGCGATACGGCGCGGCCCACCGACCTTCAGATCGACGAACTCGCTCGCGGTCTGGCCTTCTGGGCGACCACGTTCCAACCCGTTGAATCCGGGCCGGCTGATCACGGTGATCTCGACGCGGAAGCCGTCGACCGGGCGCTAAGCGAGCTGACGGCCGAGTATGCCGGTCACTACGCCGCGACGAGGCCGTCGTTCCCAGTCCCGTTGATTCACACGATCACTGCGCCGGCTGCGATGCGACTGCTGTTGGCCGAAGTACCAGCTGACCTGCATGCGGTGTCGCTACGCACCATCGTGAACGTCAACCGGGAATTGTTCGCCGCCTTCGGCGGACAGCGCATGGTGGAGGCACCAACCGAGCCGGACCCCGACCGCACGTTTACCGAACTGGCCGAGGAGGCGCTAGAACTAGGCGACGAGCATGCGATCAAGCTCTGTGAGGCAGCCATCCGGGAGAATGCCCTGCGCCCCGACCCGCGCTATTTCGGTGCAGCGAACGCAGCCATCGAACTGATCCGCCACAGGTGAAGCCTGGCCCACGCCTGCTACAGATTCGGCTGGGCGAGAAGGGTAAGTGCGAAAACGGCGCTATTAAGAGCAAGCAGGATCGACGCAAGCCCGAATTGCGGGGAGATGTCGTTGGCCAGCACATGGGTGTACATGGCGCATACGAAAAATATGACCAGCCCTGCCGCAGCCGCCAGGCCAATCGGTGGAATCCACAGGCCTACAACGAGTCCCAGGGCACCCAGGGTCTTGAGGGTGCCGATGGGAAACGTCAACCACGACAGGGGAACCCCTGCGGCCTCCATGCCCGGAATGATGGGTGCGAAGTGCACCAGGGCGCTTACGCCGGAAAATCCGTTGAAGGCAATCGCGACCAGTGTCACGACAAGGTAGGCGGTGTGCATGGGTTGCCTCAGCTCGCTGGAAAGGGATCGAATCGAAACACAGCTATCCGCCCGGCAAGTGCCTCGACTTCCTCGGGAGTTCCCTGCCGTACAAGGCCAGAGCGTTTCAGGAAGCTGACGCCGACCGGTACCTCGGTCGGAAACGCCCGGAGCACCGGGCGGGCCTCCTCGGGAGACACCTCCACGATCTTCACTCGTCGTGCCTTCCGCCCCTTGCTCAGGGTCCCGACGCCGGCCGCGCGGGCGTTCCGCGCCCAGTCGGCACCGGGGAATCCCGCCACGGTGTAGAGCTGCCCACCGAAGGTGAATGGGGTCATCGGCGTGCTGCGCGGTCGACCGGTCCGACGACCCGGCACCGTCAGGACCATCGGCGGTCCCGTTGGTATGCCGAGCTTTTGCAACGCGATCATGAACTTGTTCATCGGTTTCAGCCAGCGCGGCGGCTTGGGATCAGACATGGATTGCTCCTTTTGCTAGTTCGCGAAGACGTTCCGGTGCGCGGTCACCCACTGCTCGAACGACTGCGCGGGCCGGCCCAGGATCTTGGGCACCGCGTCGGTAACTACGGCAGGGTTGTCGAGGGTAGTGGCTAGCATCGCGATGTAGGCGTCGCCGAACTCGGGCGGAAAACCCAGGCCAACAAACCGCTGACGCACCATGTCGTCGGGCACCTCCTGGTATCGCAACGTCCGGCCCAGGACCGCGCCGATGATGTCAACCATTTCGGCGTTTGTGAGGGCCTGCGGGCCCGTCAACGGAATCTTCTGCCCCACAAGGTCATCGGTAAGCAGAGCTTTGGCGGCGACCTCAGCGATATCGCTTTCGACGATCGGCGCATTGGACGCCGCGGCGTAAGGACCGCGAACAATGTCGCCGGCGCGGATCTGGGCAGACCACATGCCGACGAAGTTGCTGACAAAGACCGATGGCCGCAGGCTCACCCATTCCAGTCCCGAGTCGACGGCGAGTTGTTCCACCTCCTTGTTGCGGTCGCCGCGCGACCGTGACGGTTGGCGCGAGAAGTCGTCGTCGGCGTTGATCGCCGACAGCGCGACCAGGCGGGTGACTCCGTCTCGTACTGCTTGGTCGACCACAGTGCTCAACTCGGGGCCCAGCGCACGCGAATTCAGGAAGACCGCCGACGCGCCCGGGATCGTCGCGGCGGCAGAGTCCACCACCTCGACGTCGGCAGGAAGCCCAGCGGACTCCGGGTGACGGCTCACGGCGCGCACCTTTGCACCGGCATTGACGAGTTGGGTAACAAGCGGACGGCCGACATTGCCGGTTGCTCCGGTGACGACGATTGTCATCATCTGACTCCAATTCCTTGACGTGGTGGCCGGTACGGCCCTGTCAGCAAGGACGAGTCGACAACGGGAAAAGTTACAAGTCGGCGCAATACCGGTCGCCGAGCTTCCGCTTATTCCGCGACCAGCATCAGTGACGTCGATCACACCGTGTCACATCCGCCGCCTTCGCGGTGTCTCAAGGGCACAAGATCCGTGAGACCTGCGATCAAACAGGAGACATCATGACCGACACACGCACACGCGTCGTGGTCCTCGGCGGCGGATACGCCGGAACCTTGGCCGCCAACCACCTGCGGCTGCGCGCGGACGTCGACATTACGTTGGTGAACCCGCGTCCGGTTTTCGTGGAACGAATCCGTTTGCACCAGTTCGTCGCCGGCACCGGCTCTGCCACCGTCGATTACGGCACGCTGCTGGGTGAGGGCATCCGACTGGTGGTTGACACCGCCGAGCGGATCGACACCGCCGCCCGCAAGGTGGTGTTGGCCTCTGGTGACACGCTGGACTACGACTACCTGATCTACGCCGTCGGCAGCACCGGCACACCGCCGGCAGCGGTGCCCGGGGCACAGGAATTCGCTTATGCCATAGCCGAATTCGAATACGCCGAGCGGCTGCACCGCGCACTCGACGAACTGCACCCGGATGCGCCCGTCGTGGTGGTCGGCGCCGGGCTGACCGGCATCGAAACGGCCGCGGAGCTCGCCGAGCAGGGCCGCCCAGCGACACTGGTCTGCGGCGGTGTGCTCGGGCCGTCGCTGAGTCCAGCGGGTCGCCGTTCGGTGAATAGGTGCCTGCGCAGGCTCGGCGTCGACGTACGGGAAACCGCCGTCGTCGCATCGGTCGCCCCCGGCGCAGTCAAGCTGGTCGACGGCACGGTACTGCGCAGCGCAGCGACCGTGTGGACAGCGGGCTTCGGTGTGCCGGACCTGGCCGAGCGCAGCGGTTTGAGCACCGATGCGCTGGGCCGGTTGGTCACCGACGAAACGCTGACCAGCATCGACGACCCCTACATAGTGGCGGCCGGAGACGCCGCCGCCCCGTCCGGCCAGCCGCTGCGGATGAGCTGCCAGGCCGCCGGCCCGCTGGGCGTTCAGGCCGCCAACACTGTGCTGAGCCGTATCGCTGGCACGGAACCGGCGGTGATCAACCAGGCGTTCGTCGGACAGTGCGTCAGCCTGGGCCGCAAGCACGCCACCTTCCAGCTCGCCCGCTTCGACGACACCCCGATCAACCTGGCCCTCGGCGGCCGGTTCGCGGCCTGGGTCAAGGAGGCGGTCTGCAAAGGGACGGTATGGGGCATCCGCCGCGAGTCGACCAAACCCGGTTCGAACCCCTGGCTCAAGGGCGGCAAGCGGGCCGAGCGGCTTGCGCACGAGGCGGTCACGGTCTCGTGACCGCCTCGCCCGCTGCGTCCGAACATGCCGAACGGTTCACGCTGCTGCGGCCGTTGCTGTTCACCATCGCCTACGAAATCCTCGGCTCCGCAACCGAAGCCGACGACGTACTGCAGGATGCCTATCTGCGGTGGGCTCAGGTCGACCTATCGACCGTGCACGACACCAAGTCATATCTAGCCCAGCTGGTCACCCGCCAAGCGCTCAACGCGTTGCGCGCCGACGCACGCCGCCGCGAAGACTACGTCGGGCCCTGGCTGC
>NZ_DASRBZ010000596.1:0-2725 GCF_035653355.1 Mycobacterium sp.
CGGCATCGACGATCCGCGAGCGGCTAAACCCCATCTGCCGGCCACGTTTGAGCACCTCGGAGACGATCTCGATGCGACGGACATCGCGCCCCGGGTCGAGGATTTGGCAGGAGTGAATGACCGGATTGGGTACCGCTTCCAAGTCGGACATGCCGCCGCCTTCTGGGGAAGCGATTCCGAGCACGGCCAGCAGCAGTCCGCCGGTGGCGTTGCGCATATCGCGGCGCAGAGTGACGGTGTCGTCGACCGGCCCGAGGTCCATTGACGCGTAGCTGCGGCCGATGTAGCGGTAGCTCAACAGCCCGCCCCAGCGGCGGCGAAGCTCGGCGGCGTAGGCCTCGGGGTCACCGGCGAGTTCCCGAATGTCGCGCAACACTCCGCCTCTCCCTTCCGTCATGGGCAACGTACCGGCAGCAGCAGGCACGCGATCGGCGGTCGCACACTCCGCGCGCCCCGGCGGCCTATCGGCATCCAATAACCGGCGGTCAGGCCGGACTCGGCGGCCACAACTGGTTGTGGACCGCTTCCAGCGCGTCGAGAGTGCCCAGGGGAATGTCGGTGGCGCCTTCGCTAGCCAGTTCCGCGTCGATCTGCTCCGCAAGCTCCCAGACCGTGGTGTCGGTGTCCTGCGCCAATCGCGCGAGCAGAACGAACGCCTCCTGGTGGCCGATTCCGAAGTGCCGCTTCAGAATTCGCTTGAGCCGGTTGACGGCGGCTTGGCTGGCTGGCCGCTCACCATGTCGCGCTCTGTGGAGCAGCCCTGTCGGCGCGTCTCCTGATGGGTATACCGGCGCCGGGTGCAACTCGACATTGGTGAGGTTCAGCAAACCAACCAGCCGGGTGACGACAGGCTGATCCGTGCACAGCCGGACCCTGCGGTTGTGCTGGCGGGCGCATTCATCCAGCAGGAGCATTTGTTCATGGCCGATGAATTCCAGGCCTTGAGCGTCGATGTTGACGGTGCGCTCGGCTACCAGCGGGAGGGTGCGCTGCAGTGTGGTGGCGAAGAGCTCGTTGCTGGTGTCGTCGACTTCGCCGAACAGCGCGAAGTCAATGCCATCCACGGGTTGGGCGTAGATCCGGAACATGACCGATCCGCGGCCCACGAACGGGTGCAAGCAGATGAGCTCTGACGCGGCCCGACCGACTCGTGTCGTGTCGTATCCACACAGCGCAGAGAACGGCAGCACCGCCATCTGCTGATCGACGAGGTACTCGAGGGTTGCCAACGCATCGCGTTGTTCAGTGGTACGTGCTACCGGTGTGACATCGGAGACCGCACGGAAACCGGTGTATCCGTTGACGATCGCATCTTCTGCCGCGGCGAGATACTTGTCCACCGCCCGATCGGCATCGATGACGTCGCTGCCCGGATGATACGGGTAGTACTCGTCGGCCGGCAGTACCTCGATCAGGCCCGAATCGAGATGCTCGCGAATCGCCGGCATTGTCGCCAGCTCCGAGTAGAGCGTTTCGTGCGTGCCTTCCCCGGCATAGGCGATGCGCTGCTTATGCCGCAGTCCAACGGTGATGTATTCCGAGGCGCGGCAAAGAAACTCCGCCCGGTCGCGGTAGCCCCAGCCGAGATGGCCGAACGGAGCCATTCCGGCCGCCGACCGCACGGCACCGTGCTGACGCATCAGGCGACGTCCTCCACTCGAAGATAGGCGCGGATCGTCGTTTCGCCCGGCATGGTATGGCTGCGCAGCAAGTCGGCCACGGCGTTCACCACACCGAGCCCTCGTCCGCAAGCGCTATCACTTCCATATGGTCGCCGCCCGATCAGCGGATCTTCGAGGTAGCCGCCGTCACGTGCTTGGCATACCAGATGACCGTCGTGCCGCCAAAACTCGAGCCGGCATGCGCCGTCGGCATGGTGCAGGCAACTGGCGGCCAATTCGTTAGCGATCAACAGCAGGTCGGCAGATTGGTTCGGGGAAAGCCCGAACCAATGGGCGTAAGTGGCCGCAAACGCTCGAGCGCCGGCGAGGTCAGCCAGCACCGACACGGTGTAGGTGACCGCTGTCGGGCTGCTGGGGAGCGGTTCGTTGTAGTGCAGCCACGCGGCCTCGGGCGCGAAGGCTGGGCTGTCTTCCTCGGGCTGTCCGGTGTGCCAGAGCAGCGGGTGGGTGGTGCGCGCGTCGGCGAGCGCCTTCGCGTCGAGCAGTGTCGCGTCGTATGGACATAGGACAGTCATCTCCCGGCCGGCGAAAGCGGTGTTGACCAGCGCCTCGTGCTGGACGCATGCCGGGTACTCCGCTTTGGACCGGGTTGGCCAGATCTGTTCGCCGACCATGCGCACCCGGTGCGGTGCGTGCTCTTCGGCGAAGTGGCTCAGTATTCCGCCCAGAATCCATCCGGGATTGCGCCCTGCCGTCGTCATGTCGACCATCGTGACGTCGGCGACGGTGTCACCCACGGCATCGCGCAATAGCGCCAGATTGGGTCCCGGTACCGCGACCAGCACGGGTTGGCCGGCTTGCAATCCGTCGGTGATGAAGGGCGCAACGCAGTCCAGATATTCCTGCGGGGAGTGGTAGAACAGCGCTGGGTGTGTGAAGGCGCCGCGATCTATAGAGGTAGTGGTCGTCACGTCGGCGACTCCCGCGCGGTCCCGGCCCGACGGTGCTGTCGGCGGTGATGACATTTCGGCGTCTGCCGGTCACCGGGGACCCCGCGCGGTAACGGAACAAGAAGAATGGCCCACTGCGCTTGGGCTCTAGGT
>NZ_DASRBZ010000597.1:0-15394 GCF_035653355.1 Mycobacterium sp.
CCGGTGAGGTCGGCGTAATCGGTGCCCGCCGCCGCGCATGCGGCGACCAGCGGCAACCCGTAGCGGGTGTACGGGCCGACTGTGGTAACGACAACCTGGGTGCGCGCCGCCATCGCGTCCAGCGTCGACGGGGAAGCGGCATCCGCCTGCACGAGTGGCCACGTTTGCGCTGGCTCGCCCAGGGTTTCGCGCACTCCCCGTAAGCGGTCGGTCGACCGGCCGGCCAGTGCAATACGGGCATTCGATCCGGCCCTGGTCAGGTATTCGGCGGTCAGCTTTCCGACAAAGCCGGTCGCCCCGTACAAGACGATGTCGAATTCGCGCTGCGATGCTGTCACGGGGCTGACGCTACTCCGAGAATTTCGGGCAGTTCGCCGGTCTTGCCGAGCACGTGCTCCGCCAGGAATGCGATGACGACGTCGTACCAGATTTTGGCGTGCTGCGGGCCCAGCACCCAGTGGTTTTCGGACGGGAAATACAAAAAGCGGTGCAGGCTGCGGCCGTCGTCGCCGGCGGGTAGGCCCGAGTCGGCCAGCAGGTCGTACCACAGTCGAAGGGCTTCGCCGACCGGTACCCGGTAGTCCTTGTCGCCGTGGATGACCAGCATCGGGGTGGTGATCCGGTCAACGAAGCGGTGCGGGGAGTGGGTAGCGGCCATCTGCGGCGTCATCTCGCGCCGCCAGTAATAGGCGAGGTCAGTGGTCGGACCGAATTGGTCCAACGCCCACAAGCTGGCGTGGGTGACGATCGCGGCGAACCGGTCAGTGTGCCCGGCCACCCAGTTGGCCATATATCCGCCGAACGATCCGCCCATTGCCGCGATTCGGCTGGCGTCGACGCGGGGGTGAGCGCAGATCGCGTCGGTGGCTGCCATCAAGTCGTCGAACGGCGCCGCGCCCCACGCTCCCCAGCCGCGCTGGAGGAACTCTTGGCCGTAGCCGGTGGACAGCCCAGGGTCGGGCAACAGCACGGCGTAGCCTCTGGCGGCCATCAGCCACGGGTTCCATCGCCACGACCAGCTGTTCCAGCTGCCCAGCGGCCCGCCGTGAATCCACAGCAGCAGCGGTGCCGGCGCGGGGTTTTCGGGCAGCACCAGCCAGGAGCGCACCGTGGTCCCATCGGCGGCGGTGACGCTGACATCCTCCAATGTCCCTGGTAGCGCAGGCAATTCACCGCACGGCAGTACGGTGACGCCGCCATCGGGGTCGATCCTCACCGGGTGCGGCGGTGTCGCATACGAACTCCGCAGTGCATACAGCACGCCGCCGGGCGCGGCCGTAACGTCGGTGTAGGCGAAGTCGTCTGCGGTGACCTGGGTGATCGCCGATGTGGCCATTTCGACGGCGAACACCGGCGCGCGACCGGCTTGGTCGGCGGTGACGATTAGCGAGGCACCATCGATCGACCAGGTCACCGATGTCGGCCAGCGATCCCACTCCGCAGCGACGGGCACCGGTTCTCCGCCAAACCGTAAACACTGCAACGTCCTTCGCGGAGCGCAATAGGGAGTGGCGATCGTTTCCCGGGTGAAGGCCACCGCCGAGCAGTCCGGCGAGATTGCCGGATGCTCCAGATCTGCGCCGGGGTCATCAGCGATGACGGTGCGTTCGCCGGATTCGATGTCGATGCGCAGGAGCACCGAGCGCTCGGCCGGCCCCGGTCCGGCAACACGCCAGGTGCTCACCAGGAATCGGCCGTCGGCACTGACGTCGAAGCCGGCTTCGCGTAGCGCCACACCGGGTTGCGGGGTCAGATCACGCGGGCCGCTCACGTCGAGCAGATGAGGCTCGTCGGGGCCGAGGTCCTTGTCCCAGTAGCGAACCGGGTATCCCGCATGCAAGATCGCCGTTACCTTGAAGTCTTTGCGGAGGTCGCGCAGCCGTCGATCGTCATCGACGCTGTCCGCGGCGGGCAGCAGCGGGGCACCGACCACTGTCACCTCAGCGCTGCGCGCGCTCTGCACCATGGAGACGCCGCCGGGCATGGCGAGCACCTCGACGGCTTCACCGCCTTGGGCCGGCAACCGCCACAGCGAGGCGGGCGGCTTGTCTTTACCCTCCGCGTTGTCGGATGTGGGCCGCGACGAGACAAACAACACGTCGCCGTCGGCGGTGAACGCCGGCGACGACTCACCGTAGGTCGAGCGGGTCAACCTGCGCGCGGATGTCCGGCCTGCCGGGTCGACTTCCCAGATCGCGCTGACGTATTCCGTGCGTTTGTCGTTGAGCTCAGCCACCGTGGTGACCACCCGCGAGCCGTCGGCCGAGACCGCCAGGCCGGAAATCCGCGGTAGCGCGAGGTAGTCATCGAGGTTGTCAAATGCCGTTGCGGTCATGCATCTTGCGTAGCACACGCGTGGGCGGCCTCCCCGCCACGCGATAGGTTGGCTGCCCATGGCGCAATGCATCGTGGTGGTGGGTGCGGGTATCGCAGGCCTGGCAAGCGCGGTGGCACTGCAGCGGTGCGGTTACGAGGTCACAGTCATCGAAGAGCGCACCGACACATCGACGGGCGCCGGCATCAGCATTTGGCCCAACGCGTTGGCTGCACTCGACTGGCTCGGTGTGGGCGACGCGGTCCGCGACGCGGGCGGCCGGATCACCGCGGGTGCGCTGCGCTGGCGAGACGGCTCGTGGTTGCGCCGCCCGGCGCCCGAACGATTGGTCAAAGCGCTCGGTGAGCCGTTGGTGGTGGTGAAACGGTCGGTGCTGCGTGACATCGTTGCCGGCGTGCTGAGGCCGGGCTCGGTGGAAACCGGGCTGCAGGCGGTCGGCATCGCCGGCAGCGCCGACGGAGTGCGGATCGAGTTGTCGGACGGCACGGTACGCACGGCGCGCGCGGCGGTGGGCGCCGACGGCACTCGGTCGATGGTGGCGCGGCACCTCAATGGCCCGCTGACCGACCGGTACGCCGGCTACACGGCGTGGCGCGGAGTCGCCGGCTACGCGATGGACCCGGAGTTGGCCGGAGAGACGCTCGGGCCCGGCGTCGAAACCGGCCACGTCCCGATGGGGCCAGACCACACGTATTGGTTCGCTACTGAGCGTGCTGCTGAGGGTCAGCAAGCGCAGGGCGGAGAGCTGCCTTACCTGCGAGCCAAGTTCGCCGACTGGCCGGAACCCGTCCCGACCATGCTGGCGACGACGGCAGAAAGCGACGTGTTACGTAATGACCTCTACGACCGCACCACCGCCCGGCGGTGGGCAGGCGGGCCCATCGTGCTGGTGGGCGACGCGGCCCATCCGATGCGCCCACATCTGGGCCAGGGCGGCTGTCAGGCACTGGAAGATGCCGCAATTCTGGGCGCTTGTGTTCAGCGGGCCACCGACCTGCCCGGCGCCTTCGCCCGGTTTGCCGAATTCCGGCGTCCTCGGGTCAAGCCGCTGGTGCGTGAGTCGGCGTTGATCGGCAGGATCGTCAACCTGCGGCCGACGCTGCTGAGTGTCGCGGCCACTCGCGCCACCGTGCTGGTCCCAGAGTCCCTGCTGACGCGGCATCTGGTGTCCGTGGCGGCGCGGTCGGCATTCGTTCTGCCGGCCGACGGCGACCGCCGGTCCCGTTAGGCCCCAGACAGACGGCGGTGCCGGGCCCGAAGGCCCGGCACCACGTCCAGTCGTCAGGTCAGCCGCGCCTGCCGCAGACCGGCCAGGCACCGATGCCCTGGCTATGCAGGACGTTCTCGGCCACCCGGATCTGCTCCTCGCGGCTGGCGTTGTGCGGGGATCCCGAACCACCATTGGCCTGCCAGGTGCTCTGCGTGAACTGCAGGCCGCCGGCGAAACCGTTACCGGTGTTGATCGACCAGTTCCCACCGGACTCGCACTGCGCAATCGCGTCCCAGTTCACGCTGTACGCCCTGACCGGAGGGGCAGGGGGCGTCTCAGGAGCGGGGGCTGGTGCGTCGGGCGCAGGAGGGGCCTCCTCCGGCGCCGGGGCCGGAGCCTCAGGCGCAGCGGCCTCAGGTGCCTCGGGAGCGGGCGCCTCGGGAGCCGGCGCGTCAGGAGCGGGCGCCTCGGGAGCCTCAGCAACGGCAGCGTCGGTCACCAGCCCATCAGGAGCAGTGCCGAGGGCCGCGTTGGCGTCCCACGCCTCGCCTTCCGCATAGGCGCTCGCGATAAACGGCGCAGTCGGCGCCGCGGTCAGAAACCCTGCGATGCCAGCAAAGATGAGCGTCTTGTGGACGTTCTTCAACCTCGTTCCTTTCGCGCTGCGCGCGCCGAAGCACGCCCACAGATGTGGGCGGGTGCCTGTGTGCAGGCGGTACTGCTGCTTCGGGGAGTGCCGTCTCGTTCCGGCACGACAGCGGGGGCATGGTTCGCCCGGCGGGCTAATGCCCGACGACTGGGAGGCAACTGTCGCCGTCCGCAGCCCCGCTCACACGCGGGTCGGTGGATTCGATTTTTATTTGCCCGTTTGGGGGCCGAAAGGGACCGTACGAAACTTCATCGCATTCGTCATCTCGCGTGATGCGGTATCTCGGTTCCGTCACAGCACAATCACGGCAGTGCGGGCTCGTAGTCTTCGCATGTCAGTCGGGAATTTCGGATTAGTGGCGGCGCCGTAAATTCGTAAACATATCGTGAGCCAAATCACGGGTATTTTGTGAGCTGTGACACGGGTTTTGGGGTCGGTCGTCGCTCAGCTGGACATGTCCGAACGCAGATCGCTGTGCTCACAGGTAATCTGGAGCTGATGTCGTTAGCTGGATCAGCGCCGGCGCCGCAGCAACAACGCGTCGGAGCCGTAAACCGGAATACCTAAGTTTGTAATCAAATATCAAGTGCACCATGGGGTTTCATTTGGATCGAGTAGCCGGAGCGGAACTACCCCGAATGCTGGCGTGCCGGAGCAGCGCCCGGTCACCGACGACAATGCCGTACCAGAATCATTTAATGCCAAGGGATTTCATCGCTCTCCTCTACAGCGAACGACTACTTCGCTGCGGTCATCACACCCGAGTACGAGAGCAGCCCCCGGTCGGAGCGGCCAAGTCGGCTTCTGGCTTAGCAGCGCAATTTGCCGGGGACCGTGGAGTTTTGCCCTTTTCAGATCGCGTGACTCAATGTGGCAGTTTCTGCAACCGGATCGCTGTGCGCCCGGATCGCCGCTGCCCCAAGGCGATCGAAGGCGGCGCCTCCGCCGAATGCGGCCGTCAATTGCTGAATTGAATTGCGAATATCGGACGCTATTGTGTAGGGGATAATTGAATGACCACGGCATCATCGAAATAACAGAAAACGTCAACCGTGTCACAGAATTTTTCGAACAATAGAGAGCGCAGTTTGCCAGAGCGAATTGCGCAGGCATCCCACTAGCAGCCTGGCGGTGTGTGCCGGCAGACCCAGGACGTCAGCGGCTCGGCTGCAGCAGCGCGTTCAGGTCGTCGGCTGAATTGACGTTGGCAAGCGCCTGCGAGACCGATACCACGATCCGTTGAGCGTCGACGCTGTCGACCAACGCTCGCATCGCGCGCTCCCCAGCCGCTACCAGCGCGTCGATTCGCTTGACCAAGTCGGTGCGGTAGACCGCGGCCAGGTAGTGGTCGCGGCCATCCCACGGCAAAACCACGTCCGCGTCGACCTGTGCGGCTCGGTTGGCCAACTCGTCGATCAAATCGGTTGTCAGACGTGGCATATCGACAGCGGACACGAGCGCGTGGCTGGCGCCGGCTTCGGCGGCGGCTCGAAGCCCGCGCCCGGTCGCGATCAGCGGCCCAAGTCCACGCACTTCGTCGCGCACCACTTGGGCCGACAGCGCCGGCAACGGTTGACCCGGCGCCGCGACGACGAAAACCGGCTTGCACCGCTGGCCGACGATGCCGACGACATGTTCGACCATCGTGATCGCGCCCGAGCCCTCGTTCGTTCCTGCGGTCGATCCCGAAACCGGCAGCGGCAACGTGGCCTTGTCTCGGCCCATTCGGCGCGATGCACCGCCAGCTAATACCACCCCCGCCAATGCGATCGGCTGGGTCGATGACTGCGCCACGTCAGGCGACGGTCCAGGTGTCGCGGCCGCGCAGCAGCGATTGCAGCGCTGTCGGGTCGCCGGGAGCCGATTTCTTCGCGGCGCTAACCTGCGCGCGGGCCGCGTCGTCGTAGGTCGGCCGGGTGATTTGCCGGAAAATTCCCATCACGGCGTGCTCGAGGTTTTGGTCGGACAGCCTCGATAGGGCAAACGCGTACGCGGGATCCTCGGTGTGCGCATCGTGCACAACGATGCTCTCGGCTGCGACGTCGGCGGTCTTGGCCACGTCGAGTCCGAAGCCGGAGTGCACTACGCAGTATTCACCGTTGGCGCCGAACGTGATCGGCTCGCCGTGACGGACACGGATCACCCGCTCTTCCGCGCCCTCCTTGCGCAGCGCGTCGAACGAACCATCGTTGAAGATCGGGCAGTCCTGCAGGATCTCGACCAAGGCTGATCCGCGGTGCTCGGCGGCGGCGCGCAGCACCTCCGACAGGCCGTTGCGATCCGAGTCCAGCGCCCGAGCAACGAAACTCGCCTCGGCGCCCAGTGCCAGCGACACCGGGTTGAACGGCTGGTCCAGCGATCCCATCGGGGTCGACTTGGTGACCTTGCCGACTTCGGAGGTCGGCGAGTACTGGCCCTTGGTCAGGCCGTAGATGCGGTTGTTGAACAGCAGGATCGTGAGGTTGACGTTGCGGCGCAGCGCGTGGATCAGGTGATTGCCGCCGATCGACAGCGCGTCACCGTCGCCCGTGACCACCCACACCGACAGGTCGGAGCGGGCCAGCGCCAGACCGGTCGCAATGGCCGGCGCGCGGCCATGGATCGAATGCAGACCGTAGGTCTCCAGGTAGTACGGGAACCTGCTGGAGCACCCGATTCCACTGACGAAGACGATGTTCTCGCGGCGCAGCCCCAGCTCAGGCAGGAAGTTGCGGATGGTGTTGAGGATGACGTAGTCGCCGCAGCCCGGGCACCAGCGGACCTCCTGGTCGCTGGTGAAGTCTTTGGCCTTTTGCGGCTGGTCGGTGGTGGGTACGCCGGAGTGCTTCGACAACGCGGGCGTGATGGACAACTCCGCGTTCGTCAGATCCCCGATCAAGTCGGTCATGCGTCAGCTCCTGCTCCAACCGTCGCCACTGCCAATCTGGCCACTGTGGTTTTGTCTTCCTCGATTTCGGCCAGCGTCCCGCCCAGCGCGGCACTGATCAGGCGGCTCACCTCGTCGGCCAGGAACGAGACACCCTGGACCTTGGTGACCGACTGGGTGTCGACCAGGTACTTTGCCCGCAGCAACAACGCGAGCTGACCCAGATTCATCTCGGGCGCAACCACTTTCGGGTAGCGGCGCAGTACCTCACCGAGATTGGCCGGGAACGGGTTGAGGTAACGAAGGTGCGCGTGCGCGACCTTGATGCCCCTGCGGCGTGCTCGCCGGCACGCTTCGCCGATTGGACCGTACGTGCTGCCCCAGCCGATCAGCAGCAGCTCAGCGTCACCGGTCGGGTCGTCGACTTCCAAGTCGGGAACTTCGATCCCGTCGATCTTGGCCTGGCGCAACCGCACCATCAGGTCGTGGTTTGCCGGGTCGTAGGAGATGTTGCCGGAACCGTTTGCGCACTCCAGCCCGCCGATGCGGTGCTCGAGCCCGGGGGTGCCCGGAATCGCGAACTGGCGGGCCAGGGTCTCGGGGTCGCGGGCGTACGGCTGGAACGGTTCGCCGGCCTTGGCGTAGCTGTGCTCGATGGGCTGCAGCGTGCTGACGTCGGGGATGAGCCACGGCTCTGAGCCGTTGGCAATCGCGCCGTCCGACAACAGGATCACCGGCGTGTGATAGGACACCGCGATGCGTACCGCCTCCAGCGCGGTCTCAAAGCAATCGGAGGGTGACCGCGGTGCAAGCACGGCGACTGGCGATTCGCCGTTGCGGCCGTACATCGCCTGCATCAAGTCGGCCTGCTCGGTCTTGGTCGGCATACCGGTCGACGGGCCGGCGCGCTGCACGTCAACGACGAGCAGCGGCAGCTCGGTCATAACCCCGAGGCCGATTGCTTCGGCTTTGAGCGACAGACCCGGTCCCGACGTGCTGGTGACGCCGAGCGCGCCGCCGTA
The DNA here is from genome assembly GCF_035653355.1 of Mycobacterium sp. GTDB lineage: Bacteria > Actinomycetota > Actinomycetes > Mycobacteriales > Mycobacteriaceae > Mycobacterium. The sequence goes on from NZ_DASRBZ010000597.1 coordinate 8,083, forward strand.
GGCCGCGCCTAACGCCGCGCAGACGCCGCCGATCTCGTCTTCGGCCTGGAAGGTGATCACGTTGAAGTTCTTGTGCTTGGACAACTCGTGCAAGATGTCCGACGCCGGCGTAATCGGGTAGCTGCCGAGCACCACCGGGATGTCGGCCAGCTGACCGGCGGCGACGATGCCGTAGGCCAGCGCGGTGTTGCCCGAGATCTGCCGGTACTCGCCGGCGGGCAGCTTGGCCGGCGAGATGTCGTAGGTGGTCCCGAAGGCCTCGGTAGTTTCGCCGTAGTTCCAACCCGCCTTCAGCGCCAGCACATTGGCCTCTGCGATATCGGGCTTGCGGGCGAACTTCTCCCGGATGAATCGCTCGCTGGTTTCAATCGGCCGCCCGTACATCCACGAGAGCAAGCCCAACGCGAACATGTTCTTGGCGCGCTGCCCGTCCTTCTTCGACGCCCCGATCGCCTCCACGGCTCCGAGGGTCAGGGTGGTCATCGGGACGGAGTGCACGACGTAGTCGGACAGTTCGCCGTTTTCCAGTGGATTGGTTTCGTAACCGACTTTGGCCAAGTTGCGCTTGGTGAACTCGTCGGTGTTCACGATCACCATCCCGCCGCGCGGCAGGTCGCCGATGTTGGCTTTCAGCGCTGCGGGGTTCATGGCCACCAGCACGTCGGGCCGATCGCCCGCGGTCAGGATGTCGTAGTCGGCGATTTGGATCTGGAAGGACGAGACCCCGGGCAGTGTGCCCGCTGGTGCGCGGATCTCGGCGGGATAGTTCGGTTGCGTGGCTAGGTCGTTGCCGAAAAGCGCTGCCTCGGAAGTGAATCGATCACCGGTGAGCTGCATCCCGTCACCGGAGTCCCCAGCGAAGCGAATGACGACTCGTTCCAGCTGCTGCCGCCGCGGCGCCGCTGTGTCAGCGATATGAGATTCTGAACCGGCTCCGTCGCCGTTCGGACCCACGTCCCCGCCTTCCGTTGCTTCTTTCCGCACGGCCACTCTGCGTTACGACTTCCAGTATCCGCCGTCGGAGTGGATCCGCCCATTTTTATGTCACCGGCAGTACCGATTATGGCACTGCTCTTAAGCATTCATTGACGCCGACGCGGCGTAATGCGTCACCGCTATGCAATCAAACATCAAGGTCACGGCCATCGACACCACGCCGGGCAGGCAAAACTGTGGTGTTCGTCACTTTTGCTGGCACGCCAACTCTAAGAACGACACTTACGCGCCGGTAACATTTGCTAGCACTCGTCGGGGCGCTGGATCTGATTGCCCGGCTCCTCCTCAGGCCGCTACCCGCCTGCATCGGTCGCCGGGCTGGATCTGATTGCCCGGCTCCTCCTCAGGCCGCTACCCGGCCTGCATCGGTCGCCGGGCTAGGCGCTTTTGTCGCGGCGCTCCGTGCGCGACGGCTTGCGCGGCACGATCGTCGGCAGCACGTTGTCTTGCACGGTTTCCTTGGTGACCACAACTTTCGCGACGTCGTCGCGGCTGGGGATGTCGTACATCACCGGCAGCAGGACTTCTTCCATGATCGCGCGCAGGCCGCGAGCGCCGGTGCCGCGGTGGATGGCCTGCTCGGCGATGGCCTCCAGCGCATCCTGGGTGAACTCCAGCTCCACGCCGTCCATCTCGAACAGCCGCGTGTACTGCTTGACGAGGGCGTTCTTCGGCTGGGACAAGATCTTGACCAGAGAATCCATGTCCAGGTTGGTGACCGAAGCGATCACCGGTAGCCGGCCGATGAATTCTGGGATCAGGCCGTACTTGATCAGGTCTTCGGGCATGACTTCGGCGAAGTGGTCGGTCGTGTCGATCTCGGCTTTGGAACGCACCTCGGCTCCGAAGCCCAGTCCGCGTTTGCCGACCCGGTCGGCGACGATCTTCTCCAACCCCGCGAAGGCGCCCGCGACGATGAACAACACGTTGGTGGTGTCGATCTGGATGAACTCCTGATGCGGGTGCTTGCGCCCGCCCTGCGGCGGCACCGACGCCTGGGTGCCCTCGAGAATCTTCAGCAGCGCCTGCTGCACACCTTCACCGGACACGTCACGGGTGATCGAGGGGTTCTCGCTCTTGCGCGCGATCTTGTCGACCTCGTCGATGTAGATGATGCCGGTTTCAGCGCGCTTGACGTCGTAGTCGGCGGCTTGGATGAGTTTGAGCAGAATGTTTTCCACGTCTTCACCGACGTAGCCCGCCTCGGTGAGCGCGGTGGCGTCGGCAATGGCAAACGGCACGTTGAGCATCTTGGCCAGCGTCTGCGCCAGGTAGGTCTTGCCGCAGCCGGTGGGCCCCAGCATCAAGATATTCGACTTGGTCAGCTCGACCGGCTCACCGGAGCGCGAATCACGGCCTTTCTCGCCGGCTTGGATGCGCTTGTAGTGGTTGTAGACGGCGACGGCCAGCGTCCGCTTGGCGTTGTCTTGGCCGATGACGTAGCTCTCGAGGAATTCGCGGATCTCAGCGGGCTTAGGCAGCTCGTCGAGTTTGACGTCGTCGGCGTCGGCGAGTTCTTCTTCGATGATCTCGTTACAGAGGTCGATGCACTCATCGCAGATGTAGACCCCGGGCCCCGCAATGAGCTTCTTGACTTGTTTTTGGCTCTTTCCGCAGAAGGAGCACTTCAGCAAGTCACCGCCGTCTCCGATGCGCGCCATGGTGCTGGTGGCCTACTTCCTGTTCGCCGTCCGTCGTCGTGTGCCGCGTGTATTTCCCGACGCTACCCGCTTGCTCGGGCACGACGCGACCGATAGCGGCGAATAGCGTCGGTGGTATTCGTGCTTGTTTCTGCTGCGAACATATCCCGTTATCCGGCGCCTGGCAGCCCGGAACGCGCTGACGTGTCCCTGGCGTGTCGCGGCCGTTACTCGACCGAGAGGCGGCGCGTTCACCGACCCTACAGTTGAGTCCGTGGGATTCGCCGTGCCCGACGATACCGTCTTGATCGGCGATGGCGGGCTAGCCACGGAACTCGAGGCGCGCGGCAACGACCTGTCCGACGCGTTGTGGTCGGCGAGGCTGCTCGTCGACGCTCCGGATGAGATCACCGCGGTGCATGCCGCCTACTTTCGCGCCGGCGCGACGTTCGCCACCACGGCGACCTACCAGGCATCGTTCGAAGGCTTCGCCGCCCGCGGGATCGCGCGCGACTATGCTGTCCGGCTGCTGCGGCGCAGTGTCGAGCTTGCCGCGATCGCGCGCGACCGCGTGGGCGCTGCCGGGCGGTGGCTGGCGGCCTCGGTCGGGCCGTATGGCGCGGCGCTCGCCGACGGGTCGGAGTATCGCGGCCGCTACGGCCTCAGCGTCGCGGAGTTGCAGAAGTGGCATTGGCCACGGCTGGAAGTGCTGGCGGAAGCGGGCGCCGACGTACTTGCATTGGAAACCGTGCCCGACATCGACGAGGCCGAGGCGCTGGCGAATCTGGTGCGGCGGCTGGCGGTGCCGGCCTGGCTCAGCTACACGATCGAGGGAACCCGCACCCGTGCCGGGCAACCACTTGCCGACGCGTTCGCGGTAGTTGCCGGGGTGCCGGAGATCGTCGCGGTCGGCGTCAACTGCTGTGCGCCCGACGATGTGCTGCCGGCGATCGGGGCAGCCCGGCAGACCGGAAAGCCGGTGATCGTGTATCCCAACAGCGGGGAACGCTGGGATGCTGCGCGGCGAGCGTGGGTCGGCCGTTCGCGGTTCTCGGCGGCACTGGCGGCGCAGTGGGTCTCCGCGGGAGCACGCATCGTCGGCGGGTGTTGCCGGGTGCGTCCGCCCGACATTGCCTCGGTAGCGCGAGCAGTCGCAACGGCACCCTAAAAACGGCTTTCTCGGGCGCGTTTTGCGTGAGTCGGCTGCCTAAGCGGTCTGAGCAGAGAGCTTCCGGTACTCCAGCACGGTGTCGATGATCCCGTAGTCCTTGGCCTCTTCGGCGGTCAGGATCTTGTCCCGGTCGGTGTCTTTGCGGATCACGTCGGCGGGCTTGCCGGTGTGGCGGGCCAGCGTGACTTCCATCAGCGTGCGCATCCGCTCGATCTCGGCGGCCTGGATTTCCAGATCCGAGAACTGACCCTGGATCACACCGGCCAGCGACGGCTGGTGGATCAGGACACGAGCGTTGGGCAGTGCCATGCGCTTGCCCGGTGTTCCGGCGGCCAGCAACACCGCCGCGGCCGATGCCGCCTGGCCCAAGCACACTGTCTGAATGTCGGCCCGCACGTATTGCATGGTGTCGTAGATCGCCATCAGTGAGGTGAATCCGCCGCCGGGGGAATTGATGTACATGGTGATGTCGCGGTCGGGATCCAACGACTCGAGCACCAGCAGCTGGGCCATGATGTCGTTGGCCGACGCGTCATCGACTTGCACGCCGAGGAAGATGATGCGTTCTTCGAACAGCTTGTTGTAGGGGTTGGATTCTTTGACGCCCCAACTGGAGTGCTCAATGAACGACGGCAGGACGTAGCGGGCCTGCGGCTGGATTTCGGGATTCATGATGGTGCTCCGTTAACTGGGGCGTTGGTGATGATGTGGTCGACAAACCCATAGTCCAGGGCTTCCTGGGCAGTGAACCAGCGGTCGCGGTCGGAGTCCGCCACGATGCGTTCGACGGGCTGGCCGGTGAACTCCGCGTTGAGCCGGAACATCTCTTTCTTGATCAGCGCGAACTGCTCGGCCTGGATGGCGATGTCGGCGGCGCTGCCGGTCACCCCGCCCAGTGGCTGATGCATCAGGATCCGGGCATGCGGCAACGCGTAGCGCTTGCCCTTGGTGCCCGCAGCGAGCAGGAACTGGCCCATCGAGGCGGCCATGCCCATCGCGTAGGTCGCGATGTCGCAGGGCGCCAACACCATGGTGTCGTAGATGGCCATGCCGGCGCTGATCGAGCCGCCGGGCGAGTTGATGTACAGCGAGATGTCCTTGCTCGAGTCTTCAGCCGCGAGCAGCAGAATCTGTGCGCAGAGCCGGTTGGCGACGTCGTCGTTGACCTCCGAGCCGAGAAAGATGATGCGCTCGGCGAGCAAACGCTCATAGATCGAGTCGGTGAGGTTGAGACCCAGCGCATTCGAACGCATGTCTGTCACGACGGAATACCTGCTTTCTCGAGTTGCGTCTGCACCGACACTAACCAACCGGCGCCGCGATGCACTCCCCGAAGTGCGCGCGTTCGCTCACAGCGTGGCGCGGTGCCGCCGCACGCTTCGTCACACCGGGGCGCACCCACATCGGATTAAGCCTCGTCGGCTGCGGCCGCTTTAGCCTCACCGGCCTCGTCAGCGTCTTCAGCCTCACCGGTCTCGGCCCCGTGGGAAGCGGACCTGCCGAAGAACTCACTGGTGTCGACGGCGTTGCCGTCGGTATCGGTGACCGTTGCCGCCTCGACCACCGCGGCCAGCGTCAGCCCCCGCCGTACGTCGGCGAACATGGCGGGCAGTTGGTTGTTCTGCTGCAGGAAAGCCAGCAGCTGCTGCGGCTCGACACCGTACTGCCGTGACATCAACACCAGTCGTTCGGTGAGGTCGTCCTGACTCACCTGGATGTCGAGATCATCTGCCAGGGCGTCGAGCAGCAACTGGGTCTTGACCGTCTTCTCAGCCGTGGTGCGGGTATCGGCGTCGAACTCCTCGCGTGAGGAGCCCTGCTGGGCCAGCGCTTCGGCGAAGCGGGCCTCGTCGTGGTCGAGGCCGTGAAGCGCGTTGTGCAGGGTCTCGTCGACGTGGGCCTGCACGATCGCCTCCGGCAGCGGCATGTCCACCTGCTCGAGCAGGCTGTCCAGCGTGGCGTTACGAATCTTTTCGGCCTGCTGGAGTTGCTTGACCCGGCGGACTTGCTCGACGACGTTGGCACGCAACTCCTCGATAGTGTCGAATTCGCTTGCCAATTGGGCGAACTCGTCATCCAGCTCAGGCAGCTCACGTTCCTTGACCGAGCCGACCGTAACGGTGACCTGAGCCTCCTTCCCCGCATGCGGCCCGTTCGCCAGCGTGGTGGTGAACACGCGTGACTCGCCGGCGGACAAGCCGACTATCGCCTCGTCGAGACCGTCGATGAGTTGGCCGGAACCTACTTCGTGGGTCAGACCTTCGGTCGCCGCTTCCGGGACTTCCTCACCGTCGACGCTGGCGGACAGGTCGATGGAGACGATGTCCCCGTCGGCGGCGGGCCGGTCGACCGGGGTCAGGGTGCCGAAACGGGCACGCAGCGACTGCAGTTCGGAATCGACGTCCTCGTCGCTGACTTCCACCGGCTCCACGGTGATCTTCAGCGAACTCAGGTCCGGAAGCGTGATCTCGGGGCGAACGTCGACTTCGGCGGTGAAAACGAGGTCCTTGCCGTATTCCTTCTTGGTCACCTCGATCTCGGGCTGGCCCAGCGGGCGGACATCCGACTCCGTCACCGCCTGCCCGTAGCGGCTGGGCAGCACGTCGTTGACGACTTGATCGAGCATCGCTTCGCGGCCGATGCGGGCTTCGAGCAGCTTGGCCGGTGCCTTCCCCGGACGGAAACCCGGCAGCCGGACTTGTTTAGCCAGTTCCTTATAGGCCCGTTGGAAATCTGGTTCGAGCTCGGTGAAAGGCACCTCGACATTGATGCGAACCCGGGTGGGGCTCAGTTGCTCAACGGTGCTTTTCACGGGTGTGCTCCTCGGTGTCGATTCGTGGCGGGCGGCTCGTGGACGCGAGCTGGGCTGGTCGGGGTGGCGGGATTTGAACCCACGGCCTTCCGCTCCCAAAGCGGATGCGCTACCAAGCTGCGCTACACCCCGCGCTGACCTCGCGATCCTACGGCCCGACTTCGCCGTCCCGGCAGCTGCCTCACAGCAAAGTCACGGGACGGGCTCATTTGGATTTGATGTCTGCCCCGACGTACAGTCGCGCTCGAGAATTTTCTGCGGGCGTAGCTCAATGGTAGAGCCCTAGTCTTCCAAACTAGCGACGCGGGTTCGATTCCCGTCGCCCGCTCGGATCTGGGCTCCCCGATAGCCGATAAAGCTGAGGAGGACGTCGATCAAACAGATGGGCGACGTCGACATTCACGGGACGTGCGCGCCGCGCTTCGAGCGGGTACGTGACGCGTTCGAGCAGAATTTTGCGCTACGCAACGAGGTCGGTGCTGCCGTCGCGGTCTGGGTGGACGGCGACCTCGTTGTCAATCTGTGGGGCGGTTCCGCCGATGCCGCCGGTACCCGGCCATGGCGCGAAGACACGCTGGCCACTGTGCTGTCCGGCACGAAAGGCCCGACGAGTACATGTGTGCACCAGCTCGCTGAACGCGGTGAGATTGACCTGCATGCACCGGTTGCCCGCTATTGGCCGGAATTCGGCCG
>NZ_DASRBZ010000598.1:0-6773 GCF_035653355.1 Mycobacterium sp.
CCGATTCCGGCGGCCTACCTCGGGTCGCGCCGGAACCTCGGCGGCGCAGGGGGATTCGCGCTCGGCATGCTGTACGCCCTGGCGCAGGGCGCCGATTGGGTATGGCTGGCCGACGACGACGGGCACCCGCAAGACTCTCACGTGCTCGCCACACTGCTGGCCTGCGCGGAAAAGCATCGGCTGGCCGAGGTGTCGCCGATGGTCTGCAACATCGATGACCCGAACCTTCTGGCGTTTCCGTTGCGTCGAGGCGTGGTGTGGCGCAGGCGGGTAAGCGAATTGCGCACCGGCAATGAGCGGGGTCTGTTGCCCGGCATCGCGTCACTGTTCAACGGCGCACTGTTTGCCGCCTCGACGCTAGAGATGATCGGCGTTCCTGATTTGCGGTTGTTCGTCCGCGGCGACGAGGTGGAGATGCACCGCCGGCTGGTGCGCTCCGGGCTGCCGTTCGGAACCTGCCTGGATGCGGTGTACCTGCATCCCTGCGGATCCGGCGAATTCAAGCCGATCCTGGGCGGTCGGATGCACGCCCAATATCCGGACGACCCGGCCAAGCGCTACTTCACCTATCGCAACCGCGGCTTCCTGATGTCCCAGTCAGGGTTACGTCGGCTGCTGCCGCAGGAATGGCTGAGGTTTGGCTGGTTCTTCTTGGTGTCCCGACGCGACCCGGCCGGATTGCTGGAGTGGTTTCGGTTGCGGCGCTTAGGCCGTCGCGAGCAGTTCCGCCGACCGGGGAGGGCTGAAATGACTCGGGCCGGCGACGATGCAGAGCGAAGCGATGAGGAGGAGCGGCGCCGATGACCCGCGCCGGCGACGATGCAGAGCGAAGCGATGAGGAGGAGCGGCGCCGATGACCATTGTTGATGCTGCGGCTCAATCGAAATCGCTGACGCGTGCCTGGCGTGACCTGATCGACGGTTGGCATCGCCACGAGCTGTGGCTGCACCTGGGCTGGCAGGACATCAAGCAGCGGTATCGGCGCTCGGTGCTCGGCCCGTTCTGGATCACTATCGCCACCGGCACTACCGCGGTCGCGATGGGCGCCCTGTACTCCAAGCTGTTCCGTTTGGAGTTGGCGGTGCATCTGCCGTATGTCACGCTCGGGCTGATCATCTGGAATCTGATCAACGCCGCCATTCTCGAAGGCGCTGAGGTGTTCGTGGCCAATGAAGGGCTGATCAAACAGCTTCCGACGCCGCTGAGCGTGCACGTCTACCGGCTGGTGTGGCGGCAGATGATCCTGTTCGCGCACAACATCGTCATCTACGCCGTCATCGCGGTCATTTATCCCAAGCCGTGGTCGTGGGCCGACCTGACGGTCCTTCCGGCGCTGGCGCTGATCGTGCTGAATGCGGTCTGGGTGTCACTGTGTTTCGGCATCTTGGCGACGCGCTACCGCGACATCGGGCCACTGCTGTTTTCGGTGGTGCAGTTGCTGTTCTTCATGACCCCGATCATTTGGAACGACGACACGCTGCGTCAGCAGAATGCCCAACGGTGGTCAAAGATCGTCGAACTCAATCCTCTACTGCACTATCTAGATATCGTGCGAGCACCACTGCTGGGCGCCCACCAAGAGCTGCGGCACTGGGTCGTGGTGGTGGTACTGACCGCCGTCGGGTGGGTGCTCGCCGCGTTCGCGATGCGCCAGTACCGCGCCCGGGTGCCGTATTGGGTCTAGGCTGCGACTCTCCATTGCTACTTTGGTATTACCACGGTAGCATACAGGTATGAAATTGAGTGTCAGCCTCCCCGATGAAGATGTCCAAGTGCTGGATGCCTACGTCGAACGCGAGGGATTACCGTCGCGGTCCGCGGGTCTGCAGCGTGCGATTCGTATGCTCCGCTACCCCACTCTGGAAGATGACTACGACAAAGCTTGGACGGAGTGGTCGACAGCCGGCGAGGACAAGGTTTGGGAGGACACCACGGACGACGGGCTCGGGGATGCGGCGCGGTGAGATCTGGCAGGTCGACTTCGACCCCGTTCGCGGTAGCGAAGCCAACAAGCGACGCCCGGCCGTGATCGTCAGCAATGACCGCGCCAACGCGACAGCCGCGCGACTTGGGCGTGGCGTAATCACCGTCGTGCCCGTCACAAGCAACATCTCAACAATCTATCCATTCCAGGTATTGCTGCCGGCAGCTACGACCGGTCTCGCAGTCGATTCCAAAGCACAAGCTGAACAGATCAGATCCGTTGCGACTCAACGGCTTCGACGGCGGCTGGGTCAAGTCCCGCCGGTCGAGCTCGCGCGACTCGACGACGCGCTGCGACTCCACCTCGAATTGTGATGGCCGGATGGGACACTGCTGCCCAATGGGCTTGAGCATCTCCGATCATGAGCGTGCCGCGCTGGCAGAGGCAGCGCAGTTTCCATTGCTCGCAGCCATCACGGGGCGGCGATCGCGCCGCTTCCCGGTCGGCGGCCAGATCCCAAGCGGGGCATTGGCCTTCACCAGCCGTCGGCCCGCCCAGCCGTTGTCAGAGGTCGAGCGGGCATTGGTCCTCGCGGTCACCGGCGGCATCACCGGATGGCACTACGGCATTCCCTACAACCCGGACTATGCGCCTGCGCTGCCGAACTACTCCGGTAGCGCAACTGGCCGAACCTTTCCGTCCGCAGCCGGATTCCATACCAGCCAACTGTTTTTCACCGATGACACTGGAACCTATCTGCTGCCTACTCGCGACCAGCCGCCGCGTACGTGCAGCAGCATCGAGGAGTGGATCAGCCACACCGCCGACTCTTATGTCCGGATCTCGAACAGCCGCCTTGAATTGCCCCGCGAAGAGCCTTACATGGAAGGCCACAACGTCTGGGTCGCCAACCTCCCCGGCAGCCTGCTGGCCTTCCCGGTGGCCGACCTCGCCGAACACCTGATGTCGAACCTGTGGTTCTTCGCGGCCAACGGCTTCACCGTGTACGACGACGTCAACAACCGCAGTATCCCCGGCACACAGGCATTTTCGTCGCTACCGCACGCCGATGAACCGGTTCCGCTGTCCTTCGCCGAGCAGTACACGCTGACCGAGGCCAGCGCCGAATTGGCCACTGCCGCAAACAACGGCGTGCTGGCATTGCAGGCCATGGGCCTGGGCGGCTGGATGTACGACGGCCTGGACCGGATGTCGGTGCTGGGCGGATCCGGTGATCCGAGGGCCCCCGGAGTGGGCTTCGTCGCCGACCACGACGAGCGCTGGCCGTTCCCGAACGTCACCGGGCTGCCCGGCTATTTCGAGACGCTGAGCCCACCGCACGTGCCGTCCGTGCAAGCCGGCGTCGAGAAATTCGTCGCGCGCCGGTACGGGCCGGGCGGACCGTTTCACCCTGAAACGGGCGGGGCCTGGGCCGACACCCGCAAGGTGCGTTCGTCAGCGCTGCCGCCCGACGGCATCGCCGAGCTCCTCACCGTCGAGGCGTCCTACATCTACGACACGTTCGGCAAGCTGCCCGGCACCGTTCCGACCGTGCACGTGCTGATGTACCTACAGGCCCACCACATCGACACCGACTTCTACGACGAACTGTTCTCACCTGGCGCCTACCTTCCGACGCATGCCGCACATCAGGCTCGGTGGCACGGCGAGTAGCGGGGCCGAAACGCGGGTACACCGTGCGGTACGGAGGAGGATTCGCTATGAGTGCGAGTGATAAGGCCCGAAACAAGCTGCAGAACTTGACGGGCAAAGCACGGGAAACTATCGGCCGGGTCACCGGGGACCGTCGCATGGAAAACGAAGGCGCCGCAGACCGCGTCGAGTCGAACCTGAAGGACGCCGGCGAAAAGGTCAAGGACGCGTTTCGCGGCCGGCGCCGCCGCCGGCTCTGACGCCGGCCGGACCCGACCTCGTGGCGTTTGGGCGGCGCCTACCAGCCCGCGCGAAACGCCACGAAACCGATTCACCGCGCCATAATGAGCGGACGGCAGACAGACAATCTGGGCGCTCCGCGGCAACAACCGCGGTGGCCCCGAGAGACAGGCCAGCAATGTGAGCAACCACGAGGAATCGACAGGGCTCGCGGATGAAGCGCGTGATCGCATCGCCGCGGAGTTGACCCGACTGCGGCAGCGCCGCGATCGCCTGGAAGTCGAGGTCGAAAACGACCGGGGCATGGTCGGCGACCACGGTGACGCCGCAGACGCCATCCAGCGGGCCGACGAGCTGGCTGCCCTCGACGAACGGATCAATGAACTCGACCGGGTACTGCGCGCCGGCCCGGTATCCAATGGAGACGGAACTCTGCCGGAAGGTACCGAGGTCACCGTGCGGTTCCCCGACGGTTCGGTGGTCACCATGCTGGTGATCTCGATCGTCGAACAGACCCCGATCGGCCGTGAAGCCGAGGCGCTGACTGCCGGAAGCCCATTGGGACTGGCCCTGGCCGGGCATAAACCCGGCGACACCATTACCTATGCCACGCCGCAAGGGGAAAACCAGGTCGAGCTGCTCGACGTGAAGTTCCCCAACTAAGTCGCGGCCGCCCGGCATCAGGCTGGTCAGCCGCGGCGCCCCGTAGACTGCCCGCGATGACCGAGATCGCCCCGCCAGCGGCGCAGCTGAGCCTGACTACGCAGATCTGGCGGTTCGTCGTCACCGGCGGTATCTCGGCGATCGTCGACTTCGGCCTCTATTTGGTGCTGTACAAAGCGGTCGGCCTGCAAGTCGACCTGTCCAAGGCCACTAGCTTCATAGCAGGCACCATCACCGCCTACCTGATCAACCGCCGGTGGACGTTTCAGGCCCCGCCGAGCACGGCCCGGTTCCTGGTGGTGATGGCGCTCTACGGGATCACCTTTGCGGTACAGGTTGGGCTGAATCACCTATGTCTGGCGCTGCTCGACTACCGCACCTGGGCGGTTCCGGTGGCGTTCGTGATCGCGCAGGGCACCGCGTCGGTGATCAACTTCGTCGTGCAGCGAACCGTGATCTTCCGGCTGCGCTGAGCCGGCCTGGGTGAGCGGTACCCTCTTTGACGATGTCTTCCAGGCTTCCCACGACCACGACGCGGCTGACCGGCTGGGGCCGCACCGCTCCGTCAGTGGCCACGGTGCTCTCCACCCGCGACCCCGAGGAAATCGCCAAGGCGGTGGCTAACGCCGGCGAGCGGGGTGTGATTGCGCGCGGGCTCGGGCGGTCCTACGGCGACAACGCCCAAAACGGCGGCGGGCTGGTCATCGACATGACCCCGCTGAACAGAATCCACTCCATCAGCGCAGACACCCGCCTGGTCGACGTGGACGCCGGCGTGAACCTCGACCAGTTGATGAAGGCCGCGCTGCCGTTCGGACTGTGGGTTCCGGTACTCCCTGGCACCCGGCAAGTCACCGTCGGCGGGGCGATCGCCTGCGACATCCACGGCAAGAACCACCACAGCGCCGGCAGCTTCGGCAACCATGTGCGTTCCATCGACCTGCTGACCGCCGACGGCCAGATCCGCCATCTGACGCCCGACGGCGACGACGCCGAGCTGTTCTGGTGCACCGTCGGCGGCAACGGCCTGACCGGCATCATCTTGCGGGCCACCATCGCGATGACCCCAACCGAGACGGCGTATTTCATCGCCGACGGCGACGTCACGCACAGCCTCGACGAGACCATCGCCTTCCACAGCGACGGCAGCGAGGCCAACTACACCTATTCCTCCGCCTGGTTCGACGCGATCAGCCCACCGCCCAGGCTGGGTCGCGCCGCGATATCGCGTGGATCGCTGGCTACCTTGGATCAGCTCCCGGAGAAGCTTCAGCGCAATCCGTTGAAATTCGATGCGCCACAATTGCTTACCGTGCCAGACGTTTTCCCGAACGGGCTGGCGAACAAGTACACCTTCGTCCCGATCGGCGAGCTGTGGTACCGCAAATCCGGCACCTATCGCGGCAAGATCCAAAACCTCACGCAGTTCTACCACCCGCTGGACATGTTCGGCGAGTGGAACCGCGCCTACGGCTCAGCGGGTTTCGGCCAGTACCAGTTCGTGGTGCCCACCGAAGCGGTAGAGGAATTCACAGCGATCATCCACGACATCCAGAAGTCCGGACACTACTCGTTTCTCAACGTGTTCAAGCTCTTCGGGCCGGGCAATCAAGCGCCGCTGAGCTTTCCGATGCCGGGCTGGAACGTCTGCGTCGACTTCCCGATCAAACCTGGACTGGGCAAGTTCCTCAATGAACTCGACCGCCGCGTGCTGGAATTCGGCGGCCGGCTTTACACCGCCAAGGATTCGCGTACGACTGCTGAAATGTTTCACGCCATGTATCCACGCATCGACGAATGGATCGCGGTGCGCCGCAAGGCCGATCCGTCGGGGGTCTTCGCATCGGATTTGGCCCGACGTCTGGAGCTGCTCTAAATGGTGCTTGATGCAGTAGGCCACCCGCAGACCATCCTGCTGCTCGGCGGCACGTCCGAGATCGGGCTGGCGATCTGCGAGCGCTACCTGCAAGACGCCCCGGCGCGCATCGTGCTGGCCTGCCTGCCTGACGATCCGGGCCGCGACGACGCCGTCGCGCAGATGAAAGCTGCCGGCGCCAAGTCGGTGGAGCTCATCGATTTCGACGCGCTGGACACCGACAGCCACCCGAAGGTGATCGAGCAGGCCTTTGAAAATGAGGGCGGCGGCACCAGAGATATAGACGTGGCCATTGTCGCTTTCGGGTTGCTCGGGGACGCCGAAGAACTCTGGCAAAACCAGCGCAAAGCTGTCCAGATCGCCGAAACCAACTACACCGCAGCGGTTTCGGTGGGGGTGCTGCTCGGAGAAAGAATG
>NZ_DASRBZ010000599.1:0-6695 GCF_035653355.1 Mycobacterium sp.
TGCCCATCACCGACGCGATCGAGGCGCACAGGATGCCCAGCACCCCGCCTTCGGCGCACGACGGCACCATGCCGGGTGGCGGCGGTTCGGGGTAGAGGTCCCGGTAGTTGAGGCCATGGCCGTTCGGCGCGTCCTCCCAAAACACCGAGACCTGGCCTTCGAAGCGGTAGATCGATCCCCAGACGTACGGCTTTTTGGCCAGCACCGCGGCGTCGTTGACCAGATACCGGGTCGCGAAGTTGTCGGTGCCGTCCAGGATCAGGTCGTATTGCTTGAACAGGTCGACGGCGTTGCCCGGCTCCAGCTTCGTCTCGTGCAGCCGCACCTGCACCAGCGGGTTGACCTCGGCGATCGAGTCGCGCGCGGACTGGGTCTTGGGTCGGCCGATGTCGGATACGCCGTGGATGATCTGGCGCTGCAGATTCGACTCGTCGACAACGTCGTAGTCGACGATGCCGATGGTGCCGACACCGGCGGCGGCCAGGTACAGCAGCGTCGGCGCTCCCAGACCGCCTGCGCCGATCACCAGCACTCTGGCGTTTTTCAGCCGCTTCTGCCCGTCTACCCCGAGATCCGGGATGATCAGGTGGCGGCTGTAGCGCGCAACCTCCTCCCGGGTGAGTTGGGCTGCTGGCTCGACCAGCGGCGGCAACGATGTCGACACCGGATATCTCCTTGGTCTAACTTCTCAGGTCCGTCAGCCACAACCGTCACAGCAGTTGTCTTCCTCGACGGCAAACAGATCAACCGTGCGTTGCCCGCGATGCTTCCCGCCCGGCGCCGTTGTCCGGATTGCCCGGCTCCTCCTCCCGCCGCTACGCGGCGCGCATCGGTCGCCGGGCTAGGCGATCGGGTAGGGCCACGGGTTGAACCGGCACGTCTTGCCGTCCGGTTTGACCCACTCGGGGTCGAACTTGGCCTCGTCATTGTTGGCCGTGGAAAACGTCTGCTGCATCATCACCGGCGCTAAAGCGCCTTGCTTGTCGCAGGGCTCATGGCGCTGATAACCGATGGCGTGGCCCACTTCATGGTTGATCACATATTGGCGGTAGGAACCCACATCGCCTTCGAAGGGGACAGCTCCGCGGATCCAGCGTGCCTCGTTGATGAGGACTCGCGGCTGCGACTCATGGCCGAACACTGGGTTGTAGCAGGAGGTTTCCAGCGGAATCTCGTAGCCGCAACCTTCGCGGATCGTCATCGGCGAGCTCAACGAGATCCGGAAGTCGGGATTGCCGGTGTCGATCCGGACGAACGCAAATTGCGGATTATGGGTCCAGCTCTTGGGATTGGACAACGTCTCGTCGACCATCCGCACGAACGCGTCATCGCCGCCGAAGGTCGTGGTGTCCACCCCGTTCTCCACCTCGACGGTGTATCGGAAGACCTTGGCAGTGCCCTGCCCGAATTGGGGCATGGTGCCGGGAACGATGTGCCAGGTCTTAGCCCCGGCCTCGGTGAACGGGCCCCCCGCCGGCAACAGCCCCGTCGGCAGATTGGCGTCGAACTCGGTCAAGCCGCGAGGAGGCGCGTCGATGATCGACGTGCCCACCACCCCGATCGTCGGCGGACCCTGTGCCGGGTCGTGCGAGGTAGGAGCAGGAGCACTGGTTCCGGTCATGGTCTGATACAGCACCACGACCGTGACCGCGGTCAGCACCGGCAGCGCATAGGCGCGCCAGCCATAGGTGGACACAAAGCGACCCAGCCACGTTTGTTTGCGCCAGCGCCGCTCCCTGTCGCGGTTGGAGCGTGGCCGACCGGAGCCCCAGGCGAGCGGGTCGCGCTGAGCGCGCAGCGGTTCTCGCCACTCGTCGCGGAGGACGGGTACCCGACTTCCCCCGCGCTGCGCCGAGTCGTAGGTCACCGCCCCAGGATGGCACAGCTACCGCTAGCTGGGACCCTTGGCGCGCCCGTAGGGTGCTGCCGCACGCTGGTGCGCCGCCGTCTAATCCGTCGATGGCGGCCGGGAATTCGCGAGGGCGGTCGAGCCGGGGTAGTAGTGTCATTCGAACAAGCCGTGTGCGGCGACGCCGAAGTTATGTGGCCGACAACCCAGATCGAGGACTTGATGAGCGAACTAGCGAACGCGACTGCACGGAGTAGCGCTGAACACGTCGACCGGTCGCTAGGCAGCGGCGCAGCGCCGAACCGCCGCGGTAACCGGCTTCCCCGCGATGAGCGGCGTGGCCAATTGCTGATCGCCGCCAGTGAGATTTTCGTCGACCGCGGCTACCACGCGGCCGGAATGGACGAGATCGCCGACCGGGCCGGAGTAAGCAAACCCGTTCTGTATCAACACTTTTCCAGCAAGCTGGAACTGTATCTGGCGGTGCTCCAACGGCACGTTGAGAACCTGGTGTCCAGCGTGCGTCAGGCGCTGCGGACAACCACCGACAACTACCAACGGTTGAGCTCCGCGGTGCAGGCATTCTTCGACTTCATCGAGCACGAAAATCAGGGCTACCGGCTGATCTTCGAGAACGACTACGTCACCGAGCCTCAGGTCGCCGCACAGGTACGGGTCGCTACCGAGTCCTGCACCGACGCGGTGTTCGACTTGATCAGCGCCGATTCAGGGCTGGATCCGCACCGGGCCCGGATGATCGCGGTGGGTCTGGTGGGCATCAGCGTCGATTGCGCCAGGTACTGGCTGGACGCCGATCGCCCGATCTCCAAAGAAGACGCGGTGGACGGCACGGTGCAGTTCGCCTGGGGCGGGCTGTCACATGTGCCGCTCACCCGCTCGTAGCCGACTCCAGCCCGATCCCAAAGCCAACGCGGCGCGACTCGGAGACGCCGATCTCGACGTAGGCGATCTTTTCGGTGTTGATCAGGAACCGGCGGCCCCGCTCGTCAGCCAGGCTCAACACATCCGACTGCTTCCCCAACGCGGAGGTGACCAGTTCCTGGACTTCATCGGGCGTCTGCGCGCTGGTAAAGACCAGCTCGCGTGGGCTGTCCGTGATACCGATCTTGACCTCCACGTCAGACGCCTCCGTTCGAGTCCAGTACAAGCGTTCCCGCATGCAGGCTAGTGGAAGCGGCGATGACTCCGCGCACCAGCCACTTCCCGTCAGCGAACGTCCAGCTGTGACAACGGCTGGCCGACACGCCCGCGCGGCACCGGAATCCGCAGTTCCCAGCCGATACCATCAGCATCATTAGCATCATTGATCACTCTGATACCGACGTCCACGATTACCCGGACGAGGAGACCTACGTCGGCGCCGACCACGACGCCGGCGTATTTGACCATCGCTGGCGGCCGATCGCCGCGATCGCCGGTGCTGTGCTGGTGCTCGCCGTGATTGCCACCGGGCTGATCCTCTACGGCGGTGACAGCACGTCGACCACGGCCACGGTGGGGCCGCCACCGACGCGCCATGTCATCGCCACACCGAGGCCAAGCGTCCCGACGGCCGCACCGCCGACGTCGCTGCCACGCGAGACAGTGACGACCTTGACGCCGTCGGCCGCGCCCACCACAACGCCGTCACCGATCCCCACCGTAGAGCCGAGCCCGTCGTCGGAGGCCAGCCCGCCCGCGGTGAATCCACGCATGGTCGTCTATTCGGTAACGGGGACAAAGCAGCAGCTCTTCGACCTGGTGACGGTGATTTACACCGATGCGCAGGGGATGCCCCAAACCGACTTCAACGTGTCGCTGCCGTGGAGCAAGACAATCGTGTTGAACCCGGGCGTGCAGACCAAGTCCGTGATTGCCACGAGCCTTGCCGGTCAGCTCAACTGCGCGATCAGCGATGCGGCCGGTCAGACGATCGTCGCGTCGACGAACCACACGATGATCGCCACCTGTACACGGTAGGCCGAAACCAGTGCGGCCCCGCTCACGGAACCACCCACCTGCGGAGCCTTTAGGTCAGCCCGAGCTCGCGCATCCGTTGGTCATGGGTGCGCTGGACGCGGTCGAAGAATCCCGGGAGCTGGGTCAGACCGTCGGTGCCCGAGACCACCAGATCGACCAGCTCGTCGTGTTCGGCCAGCACGTATTGGGCCTGGGTGATCGCTTCACCGAGCAGGCGGCGCGACCAGAGTGCCAGCCGGCTGCGCTGTTTGCTGCTGCGGGTCACCGCGGCGCGCACCTCGGCGACCACGAACTGCGAGTGCTCGGTTTCGGCCAGCGCCGCGCGCACCACGTCGGCGACCTCGTCGGGCAGCCCGTCGGCGATTTCCAGGTAGAAGTCGGCGGCCAGCGCATCACCGACATAGGTCTTCACCAGCGCCTCCAGCCAGGTGCTCGGCGTGGTCAGCCGGTGATAGTTGTCGAGGGCCGACGCGAACTCCGCCATCGCCGCCACCACCTCGACACCCCGGCGTTCCATGGCGTCACGCAGCAGCTCGTAGTGGCCCATCTCCGCGGCCGCCATGCTCGCCATCGAAATCCGGCCGCGCAGGTCGGGCGCCATTTTCGCCTGCTCGGCGAGCCGGTAGAAGGCGGCGATTTCACCGTAGGCCAGCACCGCGAACAGCTTGTTGACGCCGGGGTGGTCCGCGGGAAGCCGCGGCGACTGCGGATCGGCCGCCTGGTCGGCGCGCGAAGGCGAAGTCATGGCAACACTCTATGCGTGCTGGTGGCGACCCGCTGCGACCGGCTTCGCCGCCCTGGCGATCGGCTTCGCCGCGCCGACCGGGCGGCGACAGGCTGGCGTCGTAACCCGCCAGCTATGATGGAAGTCGGTAGCGGCTGTACAGCTACCGAACGATTATGTGCGTGCATGCAGTTGGCCCGCCTGTGCAGCGCAGGGCCCGCGAATCGGCAACGTATTCGGAGTCAGAAACTCGTGCGCGCCCGGAACTCGACGAACCGCGACGAGATTTGACTGAACCTGACACCGAAAGGCTTATCGCCCACGCATGACACCACTTGTCACACCCCATCTGACCTTTGCCAACCTCGGAGTTCGCGACGAAATTGTCCGCGCATTAGCCGATCAGGACATCGAACGCCCGTTTGCCATCCAAGAACTCACCCTGCCGGTGGCTCTCGCCGGCGATGACCTGATCGGTCAGGCCCGCACCGGCATGGGCAAGACCCTCGCGTTCGGCGTGCCGCTGCTACAGCGCATCTCCGCCGCCGGCGACTTGAGCGGCGTACCCCGAGCGCTCGTCGTGGTCCCTACCCGCGAGCTGTGCCTGCAGGTCTCTGAGGATCTGGCCGGCGCCGCCAAATACCTCACCGCTGATGACGGCCGGCCGCTGTCGGTGGTGTCCATCTACGGCGGACGCCCCTACGAGCCGCAGATCGAAGCGCTGCGTGCCGGCGCCGACGTGGTGGTTGGCACGCCCGGTCGGCTGCTCGACCTGGCTCAGCAGCGACACCTGCAGCTGGGCGGTCTGCGGGTGCTGGTGCTCGACGAGGCCGACGAGATGCTCGACTTGGGCTTCCTGCCAGACATCGAGCGCATCTTGAGCCAGATTCCGGACGACCGCCAAGCGATGCTGTTCTCGGCAACCATGCCGAACCCCATCATCAAGCTGGCGCGCACGTTCATGAACCAGCCCACCCACATCCGGGCCGAGGCCCCGGACGCCTCGGCGGTACACGACGCCACCGATCAGTACGTCTACCGCGCGCACGCACTGGACAAGCTCGAGCTGGTCAGCCGGGTGCTGCAGGCCCGGGAGCGCGGCGCCACCATGATCTTCACCCGCACCAAGCGCACCGCCCAGAAGGTGGCCGACGAGCTGGCCGAGCGAGGCTTCGCAGTTGGCGCAGTGCACGGCGACCTGGGTCAGGTCGCGCGGGAAAAAGCGCTCAAGGCCTTCCGCACGGGTGACATCGACGTGCTGGTCGCCACCGACGTGGCCGCCCGCGGGATTGACATCGACGACGTCACCCACGTCATCAACTACCAGTGCCCCGACGACGAGAAGACCTACGTGCACCGTATCGGCCGCACCGGTCGCGCCGGGCGCACCGGCGTCGCGGTCACCCTGGTCGACTGGGACGAACTGGCCCGCTGGGCGATGATCGATAAGGCGCTGGAGCTGGGTTGCCCGGAACCGCCGGAGACCTATTCGAGTTCGCCGCATCTGTACGCCGAATTGGGCATCCCGGCCGAAGCCGGCGGCACAGTCGGGACGCCGCGCACCACCCAGAGCAAGCGCGACGGATCCGCGCCGCGTAACGGCAACAGGTCGCGGCGGCGCACCCGGGCGGGCAAACCGGCCAGCGGCCATCCCACCACCAACGGTGAGGCGGTCGCCGAGACGCCCGCCGGTGATGGCGCACACAGTGGTCGCCGCCGTCGTCGCCGGCCGCGTAAAGCGGCAAGCGCCGCCGCACCCGCCAACTAAAGCGGCCGCCGCCGCGCGATGGTCCGACCAGAACGCCGCACCAAGGCCGACATAGTGGCCGCCGCGGCGATCGCGGTGGTTGTCGCGGTGGCCGCTGTCCTGATCTGGTGGACCAGCGACGCGCGCGCGACCATCAGCCGCCCCGCCGCCGTTGCGCCGCCCAATCCGACGCCTGCGCGTGCGGTCCCGTCGTCGCTGCGCCAACTGTGGACCGCGACCAGCACGGGCACCAACCGGCCGGTGGTCGTGGCCGGCACGGTCGTCACCGCCGACAAGCACACGGTGGTCGGTCGCGACCCCGGCACCGGCGAGTCGCGGTGGAGTTACGCCCGCGACAGCGATCTGTGCGCGGTGTCGTGGGTCTACCGCTACGC
>NZ_DASRBZ010000600.1:0-5020 GCF_035653355.1 Mycobacterium sp.
GAAATACGCGTCCTCGGATGCCACGCAGAAGTCCGTCAGCAGTCCCAGATAGATGCCGCCGCCCATGCAGTAGCCATGGATTTGCGAGATCGTCGGCTTGGGAAACTCCCACAGATACAACGTCGGCCACAAAAACAGATCAGCGGTGCCCTTGTACAGCTCCTCGAATGTGGTGCCGAACTCTGGATACGGGTTCTCGTCGGGGCCCCAGCGAGCCACATGCCCGCCGCAGAAGCCGTTGCCATTGGCCTTGAGGATCACGACTTTGATCTCACCGTCGCGGTCGGCGTCGTGCAGACACTCGTCGACCTCCCGCACCAGCGTCGAGTCCTTGGTGTTCGCCTTCTCGGGCCGATTGAGGATGATCCGCGCAATCGGCGGATCGCGTTGATAGATGACCGCGTTGAGGATGCGCTGCTCCATGTCGTGACCCTAGGTGATGAGCAGACGCATAAGCCCCTCATTTCGCCGCGCGAAATGGGGGCTTTTGCGACTGGTGGCTGGTGTCAGGCGCTGACGGGCTTCGCCGGTTGCGAAACCTTCATCAGCTTCATCAGGTTGCCGCCCATGATCTTTTCGACGTCTTCCTGATCGAGGTCGCTGAGCTCGTCGACGAAGCTCAGCGGGTCAGCCAATCCCTCGGGGTGCGGCCAGTCGGAGCCGAACACCACCCGATCCGAGCCGACCATCTTCGCGATCTCGACGAAGTTGTCCTCCCAGAACGGGCTGATGTAGATGCACCGCTTGAACGTCTCGATGGGTTCCTCGGCGAACGCGTTCGGCATTTTCTTGTAGACGCCCTTGAGGCCCTTGAACAGATGCGGCACCCACTCCGCGCCGTTCTCGATCGACAGGATCCGCAGCTCCGGATTACGCGACAGCGCGCCGTGGCAGATCAAGGCACCCATCGCGTCCTCGATCGGCCGGTGGCCCATCACCAGGCTCCGGAACGCGGTCGGCCTGAACGGCAGGAACTCGTCACCGGGCTCCCACACGTTTGCGAACTCTGTGTAGCCGCTGTCGGAGGCGTGCATGGAGACCGGGATGCCGGCTTTGATGCAGGCCTGCCAGAACGGGTCGAACTCCTCCAACCCGAATGAGCGGCTGCCGCGGTAGCCGGGCACCGGCGCCGGGCGGACCAGCACGGTGCGCGCCCCGCGCTCCAGGCACCACTCGAGTTCTTCCAGCGCGCGCTCGACGATGGGCAGGGTGATCACTGGGGTTGCGAAGATGCGTTCCTTGTAGTTGAACGACCAGGTTTCGTACATCCACTGGTTCAGTGCGTGGATGACGTCGTGCGTCATTTCCGGGTCGTCCTTCATCCGCTCTTCGACCAGGCTGGCCAGGGTGGGGAACATCAGCGCGTAGTCGACGCCAAGTTCGTCCATGACCTCCAAGCGGGGTCCGGGTTCGCGGAAGGCAGGGATGGCCTTCATCGGCTCGCCCATGATCTCCCGGAAGCTCTTGCCGCCGCTGCCGTGCCGGAAGTATTCCTCCTGCGCGCCGGGGCGGGCCACTACGTCGAAGGTGGGGTTGGGGATGTACTCGCTGATGTGGCCGCGCACCACGATCTTGGTGCGGCCGCGGACCTGCACGTAGTCGATGACGTGCTTGCGGTTGTCCGGCAGGAACTTGGTCAGCGCGTCCTGGGTTTCGTACATGTGGTTGTCGGCGTCGAACACCGGAAAGGGCAGTTCGCGGGACGGCATGGCGACCTCCTTGCAATGGGTCTTACGTTGTCATAGGGGCTGGTCTGGTAATGACGTTACCACTCTGCGCGGCGAGACGTAATAGGCGCCCGAATATTCACTGGGGTTCCTTGTCGTCGTGCTCGACGACGGCAAAGTTCACGGTGGCGGTTGCGGCGAGTTCGTCGTCGACGCTGCGGAAGATGTCGACCTGCGTGACAACCGATCGCCGACCCGCTCGCAGAACCCGGGGGACAGCTCGAGCAAACCCCTCACGGACCGGTCGCAGGTATCGAACAAACAAATCAGCAGTGGTCAGGCCTGCGCCCGCCGGCAGATACCGGAGCCCGAGCTGTCCGCCGGCGACATCGGCCAGCGTCGCGATCAAGCCGCCCTGCAGCGCACCCGAGGTGTTCACTACCTGCGGGCTGACCGGTATTTCCACAGCGTCGTGGTGGTGGGCGGCATCCCGCAGTCCTACCTGCGCGAACAGCTCCGACAGCGTGGACGGCGTCGATTCGGTGTCGCCTTGCCCTTCGCCGAGAGCGCGTATGCAGAAGTCGTACAGCTGGCCGGAGTCAATCGGGGTTCCGTTTAATTCCGCACCGAGCCAGTGCAGCCGCAGCGCGCCCAGCAAAGTCTGCATGACAATGGCGGCCGCAGCTCCGACGTCCAGCCCGGGTCGAAAGGTTCCTTCGGTGATGCCGCGATCCACGATGTCGCGGATGAGTTGGTGCAGCGGGGAGACCACTCGGGCGTAGTCGCGGGGCCGGGTCTCCGCCAGCTGCTGGTTGTACAAGGTCAATGCCCGGTTGAGGCTGTCCTGGGTGCTCGACTCGGGTTGCGCACTGATGCGGTCGACCACCAGTTTCAGCGCGGCGCAGCTGTCCATTCCGGCGATTTCGGCACGCCACGTCCGCGCCGTTTGAGCCATGGTTCGGTCGAACAGCGCGAGCAGCAAATCGTCCTTGCTGGTGAAGTGCTGGTAGAAGGCGCGCAGCGACGTCTTGGCGCGCGCGACGACTTCTTGCACCGTGAAGTCGGTGCGCCCGGTTTCACCCAGGATCCCGACCGCTGTCTTGATGAAGCGGTCGCCGCGGGTGGTCTCGACTTCTTCGTCCGGGGCGGCCATGGGCGTTTCTCCTCATTTTGGTCCACGTCTGACGGCGCTTGAGAATGAGGTTACCGCTTGGTCGCCGTTTTGGCGCATCTGAATGCTCGAACTAGGGAAGGTTGCAGTTATCCGCCGCGCTCGCGGATCATCGCCGAGCGGTTGACCTTCGTTGCCGCTGTGCGGGGGATCTGCTCGACGAACTCGACCGTTTTGGGCACCTTGTAGGGCGCGAGCCGACTTTTCGCGTAGGCGATCACCTGCTGCTCGGTCAAGCCGGTGGCACCCGGGGCGGGTTGCACCACGGCATGGACGCGGCGTCCCCAGTCCGGGTCGGCGAGTCCGATGACGACGACGTCGTCGATGTCGGGATGCTCGGCGAGTGCGCACTCCACCTCTGCCGGGAAGACGTTGGCGCCGCCAGTGATGATCATGTCGGCGCGCCGGTCGGCGATGTAGAGATAACCGTCAGCGTCCACGTGGCCGATATCGCCGGCGGAACGAAATCCATCGGGAGTCGAGGGCAGGGGCGGCGCCCCGCCCAGATAGCGGTACCCGGCACTCATCGGCGCGCGCAGGTAGATCTCACCTTGCTCACCTGGGCCGAGCTCTCTGCCCTGCTCATCGAGGATCCGAATCTCGGTGCCCCGGAAGCCGCGACCGACGCTGCCGGGATGCGCCAGCCACTCGTCGCCGCGCAACGCGGTGAGCCCCAGATTCTCCGTCATCCCGTAGGCCATCAAAACCTGCTCGGGGCTCAGCAATTCGAACCAGGTGCCCAGCAGCCCGGGCGGAATCACGGCGGCTCCCTGCAGAATCCAGGCCACGCTGGAGAAATCGCGCCGACGGATATCGGGTAGCGCGGCGATCCGCGCCAGCATCGTCGGCGTGGCCGTGAAGTTGGTGATCCGGTACCGTTCGATCGCATCGACAACCCTTGCGGCATCGAACTTTTCCAGCACCACCAAGCGGTCACCGCCCAGCAGGTTGTTGAGCGGTGCGAAGCCATTGGTGTGATACATCGGCCCAGGCACCAGAATCGTTTGGGGTTGTGGCACCGGCATCCAGTGCGCCATGAACGGGACGCTGTGCTCGGGTGTCCACAGCGCCTGCGCCAGGTTGAGGATCACTTTGGGCAGCCCGGTCGAGCCGCTGCTGCAGATCCCGTTGACCATGGGGGACACCACATCGGGTAGCGGGCTGTCGGGCTGCTGTGCCGCCCGGGACGCGAGCTCCGAGCGGTGCTGGTCGTCGAGGACAACGACGGGGTCGATCACCTTGAGCACCCGCGATCGCTCCCACTCGGGCAGGTCCCAGCGCATCGGGACCGGAACAGCGCCGATCTTCCAGCATCCCAGCGCGGCCAAGACTAGATGCTCACAATTCGGGATTTCAAGCGCGACAAGCGAACCCGTCTGCGCGCCAGCCGCGGCCAGTGCGCGGCCCCATTGATTGGCACGAGCGTCGAGCTCGACGAAAGTCATGGCATGTGCAGTGCCGTCGGGTGCCACTGTGACCAGAGCCCGTTCCTCGCCTAGTTGCTCTGCGAGCTGCTGCAGCCTGGTACCGAACGGGATTCCGCCGTCAGCCTGGCCGGGCGCCACCCCGGCGGCGATGGGCCCAACGCTCATGCCGTGGCCACCGGTTGGCTGAACAGCGTTTCCAGCTGTCCGTCGCGTACGCCCGGGATCAGGCGCAGCGCGAGTTCCTCGGCGCTGGCAGGCAGCCGGATCAGCGGTTGCGTGTGTCGGTCGATGACGCTGACGTCGGACTCGTCGCAGAAGCCCAACGCCCCGAGCAACTGGTGCGACGTGCGCAGCACCTGGCGTGCGGTGTCGATGGCTTTGAGTCGAAGAACAAGCGTGTCCGCCGAAAACGCTTCCGGCGCTGCGGATCGCGATCGCCACACGGTGTACTTGGCGAGTTCTTCGAGCCCGCGTACCGCGACGGCTGCATCCGCGACGGCGAACCGGACGGCCTGGAAGTCCGCCAGCGGCTTGCCGAACTGTATGCGGCTGTTGACGTGTTCGGTGACGATCCGCAGCGCCCGCTGCATGGCGCCCAGAATCCGCCACGAGCCCAGCATCAGGTGCACGTCGACGTCCGGGGTTGGCACCGTCCCATCGGGTGCACTCAATGTGGCCGGGACTAGGAACGGCCCCAGTTTGGCGATCGTCCGTGACGACAATTGCGGGCGGTATCGGGTGGCGTCGAGGTCGAC
>NZ_DASRBZ010000601.1:0-2558 GCF_035653355.1 Mycobacterium sp.
GGACGAGCTGTGCGAACGATGGGGGATTCGCCAGGTACCGCTGCACATCTTGCTCGACGGCCTCGATCTGCGGGACGGGGTGGATGAGATTCCCCGCGACATCCACGAGCATGGTAAGGCCACGACGGCGGCGGCGACTCCGGCCGAGCTGTGCAACGCTTATCAGCGGGCACTTGCTGACAGCGGTGATGATGGGGTTGTGGCGGTGCATCTTTCGGCGGCGCTATCGGGAACCGTGGCTGCTGCCGAGGCGACAGCAACCGAGCTTGGCCCGTCGGTGCGGGTCATCGACTCCAAGTCGACTGCGATGAATACCGGTTTCGTCACACTGGCCGCCGCCCGGGCAGCAGCCGACGGTGCCGACCTGGACACCGTCGCGGAGGCGGCGAGGGCAGCGGTGGCGCGCAATCACGGGTTCATCGTCGTGCACCGGCTGGATAACCTCCGCCGCAGCGGGCGTATCGGCGGTGCCGCGGCGTGGCTGGGCACCGCGCTGGCGCTCAAGCCGGTGCTGCGCATCGACGACGGCAAACTTGTTCTGGCACAACGGGTTCGCACTGCAAGCAAGGCGTTGGCGGCGATGATCGACCGGGTCTGCGATGTCGTCGGCGACAGCGCGGCAGCGCTCGCGGTGCACCACGTCGCCAACCCTGCCGGAGCCGCTGACGTGGCCGCCGCACTCGCCGAACGCCTGCCGGCGTGCAAGCCGGCGATCATCACCGATCTGGGGCCGGTTCTCGCGTTGCACGTCGGCGCCGGCGCTCTCGCCGTGTGCGTCGACGTCGGCAGCGACTAGCGCTGCGCGGACACCGCTAGCGGCGCAGTGTCTTCGGTCTGCGGCGCACGCGGCGGCCGCGCGTTATCACCGCGCGGGTGCACAACCTGCGGCCACCAGAACCAGCGGCCCAGCAGCGTGGCGATCGAGGGCATGAACAGCGTGCGCACGACCAGCGTGTCCATCAACAGACCGATACAGACCGTCGAACCGAACTGACCGAGCACCCGCAGATCGCTGCCGAGCATCGCGGCCATGGTGAAGGCGAAGACCAGACCTGCGGCGGTCACCACTCCACCACTGCCGGCCATCGCGCGGATGTAGCCAGTCTTCAGTCCGGCGTGGATCTCCTCCTTGAATCGGGAGACCAGCAGCAAGTTGTAGTCGGATCCGACGGCCAACAAGATGATGACCGACAGTGCCGCCACCACCCAGTGGATGTGGTGACCGAAAAGATCTTGCCACACCAGCACGGACAGCCCGAATGCCGCGGCGATCGAGCTGGCCGCCGTACCCACGATCACCAGCGCGGCAACCAGGCTACGGGTAAGCAGCAGCATGATCATGAAGATCAGGGTGAGCGCCGACAGCACAGCGATCATCAGGTCAAATTTCTCGCCGTCGTGCATGTCCTTGTAGGTGGCGGCGGTGCCCCCGAGGTAGACCTTGGCGTTCGACAACGATGATTGCTTCAGTCCCTCCTGCGCGGCTGTGCGCTCCACATCCACCCGCGAAATCCCTTCCGGTGTGGCCGGATCGCCCTGATGCGTGACGAAAAAGCGCGCCGACTTGCCGTCCGGTGACAAGAACATGCGCAATCCCGTTTGGAAGTCGGGGTTACCGAAAGCTTCCGGAGGCAGATAGAAGAAGTCGTCGTTCTTGGAGTTGTCGAAGCTTTGGCCCATGACGATCGCGGTATCGCTCATGGACTCCATCTGGTTGATCATCGCCTGGAAGGTGCTGTGCATGGTCAGCGTCAGTGCATGGGTGGTCTTCATGCTTTGGATCTGCGGCGGCAAGATCGCAGCCATTTCGTGGGTGAGGGCGTCCATCACCGTGATGTCTTTAGCCAGACCGTGCAGTTTTTCGTCTAGTTCGTCGATCCCGTCCAATGCGTCGAACAGCGACCTGAACGACCAGCAGATCGGGATGTCGTAGCAGTGCTTCTCCCAGTAGAAGTAACTGCGGATCGGTCGCCAAAAATCGTCGAAATCGGCGATGTGGTCCCGCAATTCGTCGGTGACGGCGACCATTTCGTTCGTCAGGCGGGCCGTGTCGTGAGTCGTGTTGGCCAGCTGAGTGGTAATGCCGTACATCCGCTCCAAGTAGTTGATCGTGATCTGCATCTCGTCGGCCATCTTGAGGATGTCGGCCATTCGGTCTTTCAGAAAAGCCATGTTCTGCATCAGCATCTGGCTTTGCATGCTGTTCTGGAACGGTATCGAGCTGTGCTGGATCGGAATGCCCAACGGGCGGGTGATGTCCTGGATCATCGCGATGCCCACGACGCGGATGACGTTTTTGGCCACCCTGTCCAACACCAGCATGTCGGCCGGATTGCGCATATCGTGGTCGGCCTCGACCATCAACAGGTCGGGGTTCATCCTGGCCTGAGAGAAATGCCGGTCCGCGGCGGCATATCCAATATTGACCGGGGCGTGGTCGGGCAGGTAGTAGCGATCGTTGTAACCCGGCTTGAATCCGGGCAGCGCGATCATGCCGATCAGCACCACGACGGCGCTGGCAGCAAGAATCGGCGCCGGCCAGCGCACGACGGCGGTGC
>NZ_DASRBZ010000602.1:0-5230 GCF_035653355.1 Mycobacterium sp.
AGGCCTGCGAAAACGAGCTGTCGGCAGCGCTGGCGATGGTCGACCCGGCGGCGCTGCCGTCGGCCTTGGTCGCCGAGCTCGCCGACGCCGAGGCGCGGGTGCTGTTGGCCCGCCGCTTCCACAACGACGCGGTGCGTGACACGTTGGCGCTGCGCGAGCGGCCGATGGTCCGGCTGTTGCGGCTGGGTGGGACGGCGCCGCTGCCAACGTATTTCGAGATCGCCGAGCGCTCCCACCCGGTCGGCCATGCCGCCTACGGCGTGTCCAGCCGGCGCACGTCGGCGCGGGTCGTGTTGCTCGACGACGACGGCGCGGTGTTGCTGTTGTGTGGATCAGACCCGGCGATCACCGACGGCAGCGCGCCGCGGTGGTGGTTCACCGTGGGCGGCCAGGTGCGGCCCGGCGAGCAGTTGGCGGAGGCCGCCGCGAGGGAACTGGCCGAGGAGACCGGGCTGCGGGCCGACCCCGCCGACATGATCGGACCGATCTGGCGGCGCGACGCGGTCTTCGACTTCAACGGCTCGGTGATCGACAGCCAGGAGTTCTTCTTCGTCTACCGCACCCGCCGATTTGAGCCGACCATCGCCGGGCGGACCGAGTTAGAGCGCCGCTACATCCACTGCGCGCGGTGGTGTACCGCCGCCGACATCGCCGAGCTGGCCGCCGCCGGCGAGACCGTCTACCCGCTGCAGCTGTCGGAGCTGCTCGCCGACGCCAACGCGCTGGCCGACCGTCGCGCACCCCAACCACAGCCCCAGCTGCAGTCCATCCGCTGAGGTCTCCCGGTGCGCTAGGCCACCGGCCGTCGCAAATACCGGTTTGCCGCCCACCACTAAACTGGGTTGACACCAGTTAAAAGGAGATCAGCAGTGGATACCGCCGGTTCGTCGAACGGCCGCGGGCAGACCGGAACGGCGCGGGTCAAACGCGGTATGGCCGAGATGCTCAAGGGCGGCGTCATCATGGACGTCGTCACCCCCGAGCAGGCCCGCATCGCCGAAGGTGCCGGCGCTGTGGCGGTGATGGCGCTGGAGCGGGTACCTGCCGACATTCGCGCACAGGGCGGCGTGTCGCGGATGTGCGACCCGGACATGATCGAGAGCATCATGTCCGCGGTCACCATCCCGGTGATGGCCAAAGCCCGCATCGGGCACTTCGTCGAAGCCCAGATCCTGCAGAGCCTCGGCGTCGACTACATCGACGAGTCCGAGGTGCTGACCCCCGCGGACTACACCCACCACATCGACAAGTGGAAGTTCACCGTCCCGTTCGTGTGCGGTGCGACCAACCTCGGAGAGGCGCTGCGTCGTATCACCGAGGGCGCTGCGATGATCCGCTCCAAAGGTGAAGCCGGCACCGGTGACGTCTCCAACGCGACCACGCACATGCGCGCCATCACCGGCGAGATTCGCCGGCTGGGATCGCTTTCCGACGACGAGTTGTACACCGCCGCAAAGGATTTGCAAGCCCCCTACGAACTCGTCGTCGAGGTGGCCCGCGCAGGCAAACTGCCCGTCACGCTGTTCACCGCCGGTGGTATCGCCACCCCGGCCGACGCGGCGATGATGATGCAGCTCGGCGCCGAAGGCGTGTTCGTGGGTTCGGGCATCTTCAAGTCCGGCGATCCCGCCCAACGCGCCGCAGCCATCGTCAAGGCCACCACGTTCTACGACGATCCCGATGTGTTGGCCCGGGTATCGCGGGGGCTCGGTGAGCCGATGGTCGGCATCAACGTGGAGGAGCTCGCCGCGCCGCATCGCCTGGCCGAACGCGGCTGGTAAGAACGTTTCGTGTCGATCGAGCAGATCCTTGATCTCGAGCAACTCGAGGTCAACATCTATCGCGGCAGCGTGTTCAGCCCCGAATCGGGCAACTGGCAGCGCACCTTCGGCGGTCATGTCGCCGGCCAGACCCTGGTGTCTGCGGTGCGCACTGTCGATCCGCAGTTTCTGGTGCACTCGCTGCACGGATACTTCCTGCGGCCGGGAGATGCCAAGGCGCCCACCATTTTTATCGTCGAGCGTATCCGCGACGGCGGCTCGTTTTGCACCAGGCGGGTCAACGCCATCCAGCACGGCGAAACCATCTTCTCCATGTCGGCGTCTTTTCAGACCGACCAGAGTGGTATCGAGCATCAAGACGTGATGCCGTCGGCGCCGCCGCCGGACGACCTGCCGGGGCTGCAGTCGATGAAGGTGTTCGACGACGCCGGCTTTCGCCAGTTCGAGGAGTGGGACGTCCGCATCGTGCCGCAAGAGAAGCTGGAACGCCTGCCGGGGCTGGCGTCGCAGCAGCAGGTGTGGTTTCGGCATCGCGATCCGCTGCCCGACGACCCGGTCCTGCACATCTGCGCGCTGGCCTACATGAGCGACCTCACACTGCTTGGCTCGGCGCAGGTGATCCACCTCGAAGAACGCCACCATCTGCAGGTGGCGTCGCTAGACCACGCGATGTGGTTTATGCGGGCGTTTCGGGCCGACGAATGGCTGCTGTATGACCAGTCCTCGCCGTCGGCCTGCGGCGGGCGGTCGCTGACCCAGGGCAAGATCTTCAACCAGTACGGCGAAATGGTCGCGGCGGTGATGCAGGAGGGCTTGACCCGCTACAAGCGCGACTTCCGTGCGGCCGGCCAGTGACCCTACGGGTCGGCGTCCTGGCGCTGCAGGGCGACACCAGAGAGCACCTTGCCGCGCTGCGTGAGGCCGGCGTCGACGCGATCCCGGTGCGCCGCCGCAGTGAACTGGAGTCGCTGGACGGGCTGGTCATTCCCGGCGGCGAGTCCACCACGATGAGCCACCTGCTGCGTGACCTCGACCTGCTCGAACCGCTGCGCGCCAGGCTTGCCGACGGCTTACCGGCGTATGGAGCCTGCGCGGGAATGATCCTGCTGGCCAGCGAGATCCTCGACGCCGGTACGCGCGGCCGGGAAGCAGTTCCATTGCGGGCTATCGATATGACCGTGCGCCGCAACGCGTTTGGTCGTCAGGTCGATTCGTTCGAAGGCGATCTGGAGTTCGCGGGACTTGACGATCCGGTGCACGCCGTGTTCATTCGCGCGCCGTGGGTGGAGCGCGCTGGTGCCGAGGTTCAGGTGCTGGCCGAGGCCGCCGGTCATGTTGTCGCGGTGCGGCAAGGCCCCATGCTGGCGACGGCGTTTCACCCGGAGATGACCGGCGATCGCCGCATCCACCGGATGTTCGTCGACATCGTCAAGGGCGAGGCATGACTCTACTGCCGCCTCCTGTCACTCCCAGTCACTGACGAGATTCACTCCAGTTACTGGCGAAAGGGGGTATGGCGTGTTGCCCGCCTCCTAGCGATTAATTCGGCTAACAATCGCGATGAGGCGGGCACGTCGGTATATGCCGCCCTCGTGCCATCGCCCGGAATCCTGGCGATGGAAGCGCCGGCCGTCCACGTAGACTCGTCTGGCGAACTTTGGGAGCAACGACAAGAGGTAGTAGCGGATGAGCGGCCACTCCAAATGGGCCACCACCAAGCACAAGAAGGCGATCATCGATGCCCGGCGCGGCAAGAACTTCGCCCGGCTGATCAAGAACGTCGAGGTTGCAGCGCGCGTCGGGGGCGGTGACCCTGCTGGTAACCCGACGCTGTACGACGCGATCCAGAAGGCCAAGAAGAGCTCGGTTCCCAACGAAAACATCGAACGGGCCCGCAAGCGCGGCGCTGGCGAGGAGGCCGGCGGCGCCGACTATCAGACCATCACCTACGAGGGCTACGGCCCCAACGGGGTCGCGGTGCTCATCGAATGCCTGACCGACAACCGCAACCGGGCCGCCAGTGAGGTGCGGGTCGCGATGACCCGCAACGGCGGCACCATGGCCGACCCCGGCTCCGTGGCATACCTGTTTTCCCGCAAAGGCGTGGTCACGCTGGAGAAGGACGGCTTGACCGAGGACGACGTGCTGGCAGCCGTGCTGGATGCCGGCGCCGAGGACGTCAACGACCTCGGCGACAGCTTCGAGATCATCTCTGAGCCCAGTGACCTGGTGGCCGTGCGCACCGCGCTGCAGCAGGCCGGCATCGACTACGACTCCGCCGAAGCCGGGTTCCAGCCGTCGGTGACGGTCGCGCTGGACGCCGAGGGCGCGCGCAAGGTGATGAAACTGGTCGACGCGCTCGAAGACGCTGACGACGTGCAGAACGTCTACACCAACGCCGACATCCCCGACGAGATCCTCGCCCAGATCGAGGAGTGACGGCCGGCTTCGGCCCCGTCTACCCGATCGACGTTTGGCAGGCCGCCACGCGCACTTCTTCTGCAGAAAGTGGATTTCGGTGCACGCGGCGCGCTGTGTCGCTGCCCGAGGATGTCGGCCCCTCCCGCTAGTGTTATCGAACAGCCGTTCGGCGTCGAGGGAGCATGCGGTGCGCGTAATGGGAGTCGACCCCGGCTTGACCCGCTGCGGTCTGTCGGTCGTGGAGGGCGGGCTGGGCAGAAACGTGATCGCCCTGGATGTCGACGTCGTGCGCACACCCGCCGACGAGCCGCTGCCCCGACGGCTGCTGACCATTAGCGACACCGTCGAGCACTGGCTGGAGACCCATCACCCCGACGTCATCGCGATCGAGCGGGTGTTCTCCCAGCAGAACGTGTCGACGGTGATGGGCACCGCGCAGGCCGGCGGGGTGATCGCGTTGGCTGCGGCCAAACGCGGGATCGACGTGCATTTCCACACGCCCAGCGAGGTCAAGGCCGCGGTCACCGGCAACGGGGGCGCGGGTAAGGATCAAGTCACCACGATGGTCACGAAAATTCTTGCACTGCAAGCCAAACCGACGCCACCCGATGCCGCCGACGCACTGGCGCTGGCGATCTGTCATTGCTGGCGGGCCCCGATGATCGCCCGGATGGCAGCCGCCGAGGCCAAGGCGGCCGAGCAGCGCAAGAAGTTCGCCGCGAAAGTGAGGGCCGCCCGATGATCGCGTCGGTCCGCGGTGAGGTGCTCGAGGTGGCGCTCGACCACGCGGTGATTGAGGCGGCCGGGGTCGGCTACCGGGTCAACGCGACGCCGTCGACGCTGGCGACGCTGCGGCGCGGCAGCGAAGCGCGGCTGATCACCGCGATGATCGTGCGCGAAGATTCGATGACGCTCTACGGCTTTCCCGACATCGAGACCCGCGACCTGTTCTTGACGTTGTTGGGGGTCTCGGGGGTCGGGCCGAAGATCGCGCTGGCCACGCTGGCGGTCTACGACGCCGCAGCGCT
>NZ_DASRBZ010000603.1:0-3170 GCF_035653355.1 Mycobacterium sp.
TCCCGGCGACATCAGTCAGCGCGCCACCGCCGACGAGCTCGTCACCTGCGCCGACGGGCTGGGCGGCTTGAGCATTGTGGTCAACAATGCCGGGATCACCCGGGACAGGATGCTGTTCAACATGTCCGACGAGGAGTGGGACGCCGTCATCGCCGTGCATCTGCGCGGCCACTTCCTGCTCACCCGCAATGCAGCTACGTACTGGCGGTCCAAGGCGAAGGAATCCGGTGGCTCGGTCTACGGCCGGATCATCAACACCTCGTCGGAGGCCGGGCTGGTCGGCCCGGTAGGACAGGCCAACTATGCGGCGGCGAAGGCGGGCATTACTGCGCTGACACTGTCGGCGGCGCGGGCGTTGGGCCGCTACGGGGTATGCGCTAACGTGATCTGCCCGCGGGCCCGGACCGCGATGACGGCTGACGTGTTCGGCGAGGCACCCGAGAGCGGCGAGATCGATCCGCTTTCGCCCGAGCATGTGGTCACCCTGGTCCGCTTCCTGGCCTCCCCGGCTGCCGAAGCGGTCAACGGCCAGCTTTTCATTGTCTACGGCCCGCGCGTGACGCTGGTGGCAGCGCCCACCGTGGAGGGTCAGTTCTCGTCCGAAGCGCCGGCCTGGGACCCCGACAAGCTCAGTGCGACGCTGCACGACTACTTTGCTGAGCGCGACCCTGAGCGCAACTTTGCGGCGACCGGCCTGATGGAGTCCTGATCCCGGAACCGAGATAAACTTATCGTTCTTAGCGGGCTAGAACACGTTACTGAATGACCTGGGTCACAACGCCTCTGACCTCGACAAAGTACTCACATCTGTCTAATTTCGGCGATCTTTGACACCCGAACCTGTTCTAGTTACTATGATCCGGCTCACGCGGAGCAGCGTCCGGTTGTAGGGCTGTAGAGCGGAGCGCGAAGGGGGACGTGGAGGCTACGCCCCACGTTGCAGAGACCTCACCCGAGAAGGGAACCCAGGTTGATCGAACAGCTCGCGGTTCCAGCCCGGGCCGTGGGCGGATTCGTCGAAATGTCGCTGGAAACCTTCCGCGCGACGTTCCGCCGGCCCTTTCAGTTCCGGGAGTTTCTCGATGAAACGTGGATGATCGCCAGCGTGTCGCTGGTCCCGACGCTGCTGGTCGCCATCCCGTTCACCGTTTTGGTGGCATTCACCCTCAACATCCTGCTGCGCGAACTCGGCGCGGCCGACCTTTCCGGGGCCGGCACCGCGTTCGGCACCATCACCCAGCTGGGTCCTGTCGTCACTGTGCTGGTAGTGGCGGGCGCCGGCGCCACGGCCATCTGCGCCGATCTCGGCGCCCGCACCATTCGCGAGGAAATCGACGCCATGCGGGTACTGGGCATCGACCCGATTCAGCGCCTGGTGGTGCCCCGGGTGCTCGCGTCCACATTCGTCGCGCTGTTGCTCAACGGGCTGGTCTCAGCGATCGGCATCAGCGGCGGCTACGTGTTTTCAGTGCTGTTGCAGGGTGTCAACCCGGGCGCCTTCGTCAACGGGTTGACGGTGCTGACTCACCTCGGCGAGCTGGTGCTCTCGGAAGTCAAGGCGCTGTTGTTCGGGGTCGTCGCCGGGCTGGTTGGCTGCTATCGCGGGCTGACGGTCAAGGGGGGTCCCAAGGGCGTGGGTAATGCCGTCAACGAGACAGTGGTCTACGCGTTCATCTGCTTGTTCGTGATCAACGTCGTTATGACCGCGATCGGCGTCCGAGTGCTGGCGCGATGAAACGATGAACCGCGCCGCGACGATGCAGAGCGCAGTGATGAGGAGGAGCGGCGCACATGAGCTATGACGCCACGCTGCGCTTCCGCCGCTTCTTTTCTCGGTTCGCCGGACCGGTCGACAACTTCGGCGAGCAGGCGCTGTTCTACGGCGAAACCGTGCGCTATGTCCCCAACGCCGTCACTCGCTACCGCAAGGAGACGATGCGGCTGGTCGCGGAAATGACGCTGGGTACTGGCGCTCTGCTGCTCATCGGCGGAACGGTCGGGGTGGCCGCGTTCATGACCCTGGCCTCCGGCGGTGTCATCGCGGTTCAGGGCTACGCGTCGCTGGGCAACATCGGCATTGAGGCGCTGACCGGGTTTCTCTCGGCGTTCCTCAACGTTCGCATCGTCGCGCCGGTGATCGCCGGTATCGCGCTGGCGGCCACCATCGGCGCCGGCGCCACCGCACAGCTCGGCGCGATGCGGGTGGCCGAGGAAATCGACGCACTCGAAACCATTGCCGTGCACTCGGTCTCCTACCTGGTGTCCACTCGGTTGGTCGCCGGGTTGGTCACGGTCGTCCCGCTGTATTCGCTGGCGGTGCTGGCTTCGTTTTTCGCGGCACGATTCATCACGATCTTCATCAACGGCCAGTCGTCAGGCCTGTACGACCACTACTTCAACACGTTTCTCAATCCGACGGATCTGCTGTGGTCATTTCTGCAGGCCATCGTGATGTCGATTGCGGTGATGTTGGTGCACACGTACTACGGCTACAACGCATCCGGTGGCCCGGTCGGCGTCGGCCTGGCGGTCGGCCAGGCCGTGCGTACGTCGCTGATCGTAGTGGTGGTCATTACCTTGTTCATCTCGCTGGCGGTCTACGGCGCGTCGGGTAACTTCAACCTCTCCGGATAACGGGACGGGTGACACAGGTGGGGAGACGCACTCAGATCAGGCTGGCAGCGGCGGTACTCGCCGCAGCCTTGGCGGGCTTTGTGCTGCTGACCTATCTGTCTTACACTGCGGCGTTTTCGCCGACCGACGCGGTTTTCGTGACTGCGCCGCGCGCCGGGCTGGTCATGGAGCGCGACAGCAAGGTCAAGTACCGCGGGATCCAGATCGGCAAGGTCAAAAACATCGCCTACTCCGGTGATCAAGCGCAGCTGACGCTGGCCATCAACAGCAACGACTTGCACTACCTTCCGGCCAACGCGACGGTGCACATCGCCAGCAACACGATATTCGGCGCCAAGTCGGTCGAATTCATTCCACCGGCATCGCCGTCACGCATATCGCTGCGTCCGGGCGCGCACATGCAAGCTTCGGCGGTTGCGGTGGAAGTCAACACGTTGTTCCAGTCGCTGATCGACGTGTTACACAAGATCGATCCGGTCGAATTGAACGGGACACTCAGCGCGCTGGCCGAAGGTCTTCGGGGTCACGGAAACGAC
>NZ_DASRBZ010000604.1:0-4235 GCF_035653355.1 Mycobacterium sp.
CGTGAACATCGACATGGTGCTGCAGAACATCTCCAAGGTCGAAAACGGCAAGACCGACATCACGTTCACGTGTTCCCGCGACAGCGGGCCCACCGCGGTGGCCAAGCTCGACTCGCTCAAAGACGAAATCGGTTTCATCCAAGTGCTTTACGACGACCACATCGGCAAGGTGTCGCTGGTCGGCGCCGGCATGCGCAGCCATCCCGGGGTGACCGCCACGTTCTGCGAGGCGCTGGCCGCCGTCGGCGTCAACATCGACCTGATCTCCACCTCCGAGATCCGGATCTCGGTGCTGATCCGCGACACCGAGGTGGACAAGGCGGTGCTTGCGCTGCACGAGGCGTTCGGGTTCGGCGGTTCGGAACCGGCCACCGTCTACGCGGGAACGGGACGCTAAATGGTTGCCACCGGGTGCTCAATAGGAGTTGTCGGCGCCACCGGCCAGGTGGGCCAGGTGATGCGCACACTGCTGGAAGAACGCAGCTTTCCGGCCACATCGGTGCGGTTTTTCGCCTCCGCGCGCTCGCAGGGCCGCAAGCTCGCGTTCCGCGGTCAGGAGATTGAAGTCGAGGACGCCGAGACCGCCGACCCGGCCGGTCTGGACATCGCGCTGTTCTCGGCCGGGGCGACGATGTCACGGGTACAGGCGCCGCGGTTCGCCGCAGCAGGGGTGACGGTGATCGACAACTCCTCGGCGTGGCGCAAAGATCCCGACGTGCCGCTGGTGGTCTCCGAGGTGAACTTCGCTGACGCCCGCAACCGGCCCAAAGGCATCATCGCCAACCCGAACTGCACCACGATGGCCGCGATGCCGGTGCTCAAGGTGCTGCACGACGAGGCTCAGCTGGTGCGCCTGGTGGCCTCGACGTATCAGGCGGTGTCGGGCAGCGGTGTGGCCGGGGTGGCGGAGCTGGCCGCTCAGACCCGCGCGGTCGTCGACGATGCAGAACAGCTGGTCTACGACGGCAGTGCAGTCGAATTCCCAGCGCCGAAAACCTATGTCGCGCCGATCGCGTTCAACGTGGTGCCGCTGGCCGGCTCGTTGGTCGACGACGGCTCCGGTGAGACCAACGAGGATCAGAAGTTGCGCGACGAAAGCCGCAAAATCCTCGGCATCCCAGACCTTTTGGTCAGTGGCACCTGCGTGCGGGTTCCGGTTTTTACGGGGCACTCGCTGTCAATCAACGCCGAGTTCGCGCAACCACTTTCACCCGAGCGGGCCCGTGAGCTGCTCGACGGCGCGCCGAGTGTGAAGGTGGTCGACGTGCCGACGCCGCTGGCCGCCGCCGGTGTCGACGAGTCCCTGGTCGGCCGGATTCGACGCGACCCGGGGGTGCCCGACGGGCGCGGCTTGGCGCTCTTCGTCTCCAGCGACAACTTACGTAAAGGCGCGGCGCTCAACACGATCCAGATTGCCGAGTTGCTCGCCGCCGACCTGTGATCGCCGGGTGAGTTTGGCCCACGCCCGCCGGTTCACTCGATGCTCGGCTGCAGTTGTCGCGTGCATGCTTGTGCCGCAAGGCGTTTGCTCTGCTCATGCCGACCC
This sequence comes from Mycobacterium sp., assembly GCF_035653355.1. Lineage (GTDB taxonomy): Bacteria > Actinomycetota > Actinomycetes > Mycobacteriales > Mycobacteriaceae > Mycobacterium. The sequence continues at coordinate 1,547 of NZ_DASRBZ010000604.1, forward strand.
GCCGGCTCCGATGCCGGAACCTGTGCTGCAGCCGCTGGCCCCCGGTGAGGTGATGCGGATCGGTCCGACCGCCGGCACCGGCACCCCCACCCGCGACTATGGCATCGGCGCCACCGATTTGTGCGTGTTCATGGAGTTTCCCAGTGGCGTGCTGCAGGTCTGCGGCGACAGCTTTCCTGGGCAGGGGGTTGGCTTCGGTCCGGGTTTCGCGCCGGTCGCGCTGCACGTCGACACGACGTCCGTCGACGACCCGGCCGGCGTGCACTACTTCGGCGTCATGGGCGTCTGGGAGCCGCTGTTGGCCGACCCAACCCCGCCCGGCGCGTCGCAGCTGCCGGCCGGAGTGGTGCAGATCAACCGGCAGAACTACCTGATGGTGACGACGGCCGCCAACCTGGTGCCGCAGACCTCGCGGCTGGTGAAAGCCGATCCGGCGCAAGGGAACTGGACCACCGTGCCGGGATCTGTCCGCGACGCCGGCTACCAGGACGGCCGGCAGTCGCAGATCAGCGGCTACTACGACCCGGTCCCGACAGCCGATTCACCGAGCGGATGGGTCTACATCGTGGCCGACAGCTTCGACCGCAGCCAGCCGGTGGTGCTCTACCGGGCAACCCCGGAGACGTTCACTGACCGGTCGCGCTGGCAAGGATGGGCCGCCGGAGCCGACGGCGGCTGGAACAAGCCGCCCACACCGTTGTGGGCTGACCAGATCGGTGAGATGAGCTTCCGCCAAATCGACGGCAAATCGGTGTTGTCCTATTTCAACGCCAGCACCGGCAACATGGAGGTCCGGGTGGCCGAGGATCCGACGTCGTTGGGCACCGCGCCGGTGACCACGGTGGTGCAACACGACGAGTGGCCAGACCCCGCGGAAAGCCTGCCGCCACCGTATGACAATCGGCTCGCCCAACCCTATGGGGGATACATCTCTCCTGGCTCGACGCTCGACGAGCTTCGGGTGTTCGTCAGCCAGTGGAACAACGCAGATCCGCGAGCCCGTGCCCCCTACCGGGTGATTCAGTTCGCCGTGAACCCGTTCAAGCCGGACGAATAATCGCCTGCACTCATAGCTATCTCATAGCTGGAACCTAGGTGCGGCTATTGCTTGCTCGCGCATTATTCGAGGTATGACTGAAACACCTGAATCCCCAACCAGGCCGACCGCTGTCGCCACCACGCCAGCCACTGAGCCTGTCAAACCGTATTGGCTCTACCGATTGGCGGCATGGGTGGTGATCGTGGCGGGCATCCTGTTCATCGTCACGACCATCTTCTTCGCCGGCTTCCGGATCGCCAGCCATGGTCATCACCGGCACCACCACGGACACCACGCCGCCATGTTCCACCAGCGCGGACCGGGTGGTCCCGGCGGACCGGGGGCGGTACAGCCCGGCAGGCCCGGCGGTGCGGGCGGAGCCGGTCCGAGTGCTGGACCGGGCCAGCCGCCGGCGTCGGTTGCTCCCTCCACTGCTCCGGCGCGCCCGTAGCGTCGAAGTAGCGCAACCGCACTGGCTGCAAACCCTTGTAAGCCTTGGGAAGTCGCCGACTTCCACGGCAAGCGACCATGACCAGAGCCCGGCGCCCCGGTGGGGCGCCGGGCCTCGACTATCTGCTGTGAAGAACTGTCCGTTGCTGATTCGTCGAGCGACGTGGATTGAACTACGGCTCACAGGAATTTCATGGCGCGAACGCCGCTGCGGCTGTTGTCGGGCTGAGGCATGATGCGAGGCATGAGCGAAACACCTGAAGCCCCGGTCCCGTCGGCACCCGCTGCGGCATCCCCGGTCGCGGCACCGCGCGAAAAGCCGGAGCGGCTTTTCCAGGTCGCGGCGTGGGTCGGGATCGTCGCTGGGGTCGTGTTCATCATTGCGACCGTCCTACTGTTCATTTGCGCCTTCGTCTGCTGCCGCTAGCGCGGCGGGGTGCAGTTCGACGTCTCATCCCGGCATACGCAATTTCCTGGCCGAGAACCGTGTACGGCGGTCTGTCGGCTGGGCATGATTTAGGGCATGACCGAAACACCTGAACCGCCGACGCCGCCGACGTCTGCCGCTGCGCCCCCGCCACCGCCTTCCGGTCCGCCACACCGTCCGGCAGCGCCGCCAGGCGCGGCGCGACCCAGCCGGCTTTACCAAGTCGCCGCGTGGGTAGTGATCGTCGCCGGAATCGTTTTCGTGGTGGCGGTCATCTTCTTCTCGGGTGCCGCAGTCGCGGGGCATCGCCACTGCCATCGCCACCATCCTCACGGCATGTTCGCCCCTGGCGGCCCGCCGCCCGGTCCCGGGGGATGGGTCGTCGTCCCCGGACCTGGCGCACCCGGCGTCCCGCCCGGCGCCCCTGGCGGTCCGGGAATGATGCCTGGACCCGGCGGTCCGGGAATGATGCCTGGGCCCGGCATGGCTCCCGGCGGCCCGGGCATGGGTCCAGGTATGCGACCGGGCGGTCCAGGACCGATGCCGCCGTCGACGCCACCTCCACCCCCGTAGCTGAGGCACCGGATCGTCGGCTGTGTCGTGCCAAAGTTGTTGTGGCTCAGTTGTATTCGCGGTCGACATCCAGAGTCCTTGGTGCACAACATGTTTGGCCGGCTCGCCGATGGGTCGGGTTGGCGCGGACCGAAGCGCCAGTCGAACCGGGCTTCTGTTTCGCGTGTCTTGTTGGCATGATCGAGCTCTATGAGCATCGA
>NZ_DASRBZ010000605.1:0-2397 GCF_035653355.1 Mycobacterium sp.
CGAGCTTTGCAGCGCCGTGGCTTTACAACTACATCGGTCAGCCGTGGAAGACGCAGGAGACGGTCGACCGGGTGCGCAGGGAACTGTTCGGTCCCACGCCCGCGGGCGAGCCGGGCAACGACGACCTGGGTGCGATGTCGAGCTGGTATGTCTGGGCGGCGCTGGGCATGTACCCGATTACGCCGGGGACTGGGATCCTCACCGTGAATACGCCGCTATTCGATCGCGCCGAAATCGCGCTTCCAGCAGGCAAATTCATTCGGATATCGTCGCCTGGGGCATCGAAGGACCTGAAGTACATCAACGGCCTCAGCATTGGCAGCCGGCCCACGGATCAGACGTTTCTTCCGGAGTCGATCATCTGCACGGGCGGCGATGTGGCGTTCTCGCTTTCTGCCTTTCCCGACACTGTCTTGGGAACGGCCGATTCGTCCGCGCCGCCGTCGTTCAGGGCGGGCATTCCGGCGTGACGGTGGCGTCGGCAAGTGATGGCACGTGACCGGTTTTACACAATCAATGGTGTAACTTGATGTGTATGCGGACGAACATAGATATCGACGACGACGTGTTGCGCGAGGCGCAGCGCCTGGTCGGGACCCGAACGAAGCGCGAAACGGTGAACCTCGCGCTGCGCGAACTTGTCGCCCGGCATCGCCAAATCGGCATCCTCGATCTGCGCGGGAAGGTGCAGTGGAGCGGCGACTTGGCCGAGAGTCGTCGCGGCCGCTCGTGATCGTCGTCGATACCAGCGTCTGGATCGACGTCCTAAACGACACCCCCGCACCGCAGGCCCAGCGCTGTGTCGAGCTCATTGAATCAGGAGAACCTATCGCGCTCACTGACGTCGTCCTGACAGAAATCTTGCAAGGGCTGCGGTCGGATCGCGAGGCAGATCTAGTCGAACGGCATTTGCGTGCCTTCCCGATCCTTCGCCTGGAGGCTCTTGATGATTTTATGCTCGCGGCGAAGCTGTATCGGGCGGCGCGACGCGCCGGCGTGACCATCCGTAAAACTCTCGACTGTCTGATCGCCGCTCCCTGCGTACGTACCGGTGCTCCGCTTTTGCATGCCGACGAGGACTTCGACCGGCTCGCTAACTGCACGCCACTTCGGATCTGGACCGGTTGACGGCTATTCGGAAATATGCCGAACCGCTGTCCCCGACTCCCAACACGGTTTGAGGGAAGCCCGGGAACAATCTGCTCGACCAAACGCAACTGCAATACCGAGACCGAGCGCCTGTAGCACCTGGTCGCACCGCGCTCGAGCTGAGCAACCCGAAGTTGTCAGTGCCCCGCGTTACCGTTGTGCCAGCTTCATGAGACGCCGTCGCCAAGCTCCGACTGGACGGCGCGCCAACCCCACGCTCGTGGGTGGCTCGGATGACGAAGCGACCGGCACCCACCGGTGCCGGTAAGAGCGCCTCCACGCGGAGGTTCGACATCGGGAGGTACCCATGGCACATGTTCCAGGCCAGTCACCGGCAGCATCATCTGTGATCCTGCTCGGCGACCACGACACTGCTCGGCACCGTGACGAGTTGACCGAACTAGCGGCGCAGCACGGATGTGCCATCGCGAACGTCTTTTTCTTCGCGCAGGGAGCGGCAGCGTCGAACGACGACCTGACCGAGGTGGATGCGGTTGTGGCGGCGCTGGCGCGCGCCATCGCGGACCGGATACACGTTTGGGTGCCATTCCCGGGGCCCGATTTCGGACGTGAGCAGCACTGGCGACGGCTGAGTCTCGTGCTGCAGCGTCACGGCCTCAACGTTCGGTTCGGACGGGAACTCGCGCCGTGCCCGGCCACTGGCGGGTACAGCGAAGTCGACATCGCGCTGAGGCGGGAAGTCCAGACTGTCGACGACCTCGACAACGCGGCTCTGGCGGCGGCCGGAGTCGAAAGCCTTGGGCGGGAAATCGAACTGGCCCTTGTCGCCGCCGGCGCCGGTGAACCGGTCATGGCGGCGGTGCGACGCGTTCCCGGCGGTGCCGGCACCGAGACCGCTCCGCGAACCGAAAGTGCTTGGCCGCCGGTGCTTCCGGCGCCGACAGTGCCGTGGGCGCAGCGCCAGCCGATGCTGAAGCGCTACGTCCGTTGGCTGGTGCACGACTGCGGCGTCACGCAAGTGGCCACGGCGCGAGTTCTGAACTCAGCGGGTCAACGCACCCCGAAAGGCCGCCGGTGGCGGCCGGCCACGGTGTCCGCGCTGCTCAACGGCCGCTACGACCACGGCGGCGCGGACGCCAGGGCTTGAACTGGCACCAACGTGTCGGTCCGGTGCGCTAACATTCAGTCAGCTTCACGAGATGCCGTCGCCAAGCTCCGACTTGACGGCACGCCAACCCCACGCTCGTGGGTGGCTCGGATGACGAAGCGGCCAGCACCGACAGGTGT
>NZ_DASRBZ010000606.1:0-2302 GCF_035653355.1 Mycobacterium sp.
CACCCGGCACCGCCGCGAAGGTGACGGCATCTGCGACCTCGGCCGCCAGTGCCTGGGCCTTCGGACCGCGTACCGCCATCACCACCGGCGTATGAAGGTCGGTGCCATCGAGATCTCGCAGCCTCGTGACGGTCTTACGTACGTGGGCCAGCCGATCGTTCGGTGGAACCACGGGCAGCCCCAGCTCGCGGAGTTCGGCCTCGATTCCTGGCCGGCCGGTGCCGACGCCCATCTCGAAGCGTCCTTCAGTGAGCACCGACAGCGAGTGGGCTTCCCACGCCGTGCTCCACGCCGGGCGCAGCGGTGAGGCGTATACCCATGTGCCCACCCGCAGGTCGGCAAGCGCCGCCGCCACGGCCAGCGTTGGGCCAGGGGCCGGCTGCGATTGCGGGACGTCGGGCATCAGCAGCGTCGAGTAGCCGCTGTCGGCGATGCGGCGCACCCGGTCTCGCCAGGTCGGCAGGTCCGTTGTGACCGGAGCAACGACGCCGAATCGGAACGGTCTGGCCATGATGACGGACTCCTCTCACATGGGCGTCGACCTTAGAACCGGACGCGGCTCAGCCCGCCCGGTTCCGTGCCCAGCGCCACCGTCGCCGATCGTGGCGTGAGGCGATAGACGCCCCAAGGCGGCGGTCCTTGTCCCGGAGCGTTAAACGGAGCGGTGATGCCGGAGCCGCTCTCGTCGGGCTCCACTGGCCAACCATTGTCTGCCCACGCCCTCGCGATGCGGGCAACGGTGCCCGCATCGGTCACCAGCGTTGCCTCACCCTCGATCACCACGTCCGCGTCGCGGATCGACACCGCGACTGAGCAACGCGGATCCCGTGCGACGTTGCGGCTCTTCCGTGTGCCGGCGCCCGTCTGGAACCAGAACGCGCCGTCGACCCACACAGCACCAACCGCAGTGACATGCGGGCTTCCGTCCTCGTTGACCGTCACGAGCCAGGTCGTGCGAGCGTTATGCGCGTCCGGAGCAGGCGCGGAACCGGCAGCGAGCTTCGCGACGATTTTGGCCCAGTCCACCGGCGGGAGCCCGTCCGCCGCCCCCAAGTTGATGATGTCCACCGTGCGTCCCTTTCGTCGTGCAGAGTTGTACTCCTTCACCGCCGCCCAACGGTGCTTTGGACCGCCGTCAGTCGGTGGGGCGTGTTGATCGTGCTCCGAGATCACGAAGCCAGGTGATGACGTTTTCCCTCCGGGTGCTATAGCCGGTTGCCGCGTCGAGGGCTGTGCCGTCGGCGTAGTCGGGGACCCAGCTGAGCTCCGCGCCACGGCTGAGCAGGTATTCGGCGCTTCGGCGCTGCGCGCCAGAGCATGCATGCCAGAACGCCTGCGAAACCACGTCAGGTTGTGGGTCGTCACCGAGGAGTTCAGTCAAGCGGTCGAGCATCCCGAGCGCCGCGGCGTGCCAGGCTTTCGTGACGGGGGCGCCACGGTCGACCAACAGTCGGGCGACGTGCCAGCAGCCGTAGCCGATCGCGTTGTCGAGCGGCGTCCCGATGGAGCCGCCGGGGGTCTCCAGGTTGGCGCCGCCGTCGATCAGCGCCACAGCCACCTCCACGTCGTCGGTGCTGGCGGCCCAGTGCAGCGGCGTCTCGGGTCGATTCCCACCCGTCTCAGCGTTGGGATCGGCTCCGGCTCCGAGAAGAATGGCAACCGCGGCTGGAGCGTCCGGGAAATAGCCGGGCCAGTCGGCGGCGGCGTGCAGCGGCGTTCTCCAACCACCTTCGAGCCCTTTACGTCCGATCATGCGAACCGAAGCGAGCTCCGGTCGGGCGGCGAGGAGGCGCCGGAGCGCGCCAACGTCACCGCCGTGGATGGCCACGGTCAGCTCGGCAGCCACAGGGTCACCAAATGGCAACATCAGTGGAGGACGTGCACCTGTAGGCGGTTCGCACGGCGACATTGTGCCCCAGGCTAGGCCAGCGAAGCCGCTGAATCTTCGCCGGGGACTCGCTTGTTTGGAGCTCAAGCCGGCCTGCCCCGGGAGGCATTACTTGGATGTGTTGAAGAACTTTGCAGGGCTTGGTGGTGTGGAGCTGTGTAGCCGATGTGAGCGTATCGCCAAAGAGGCGGTGCCATCCGCCGAATGTCGAGAGTTGAGCTACCGCAGTCAGGTGGCCTGTCAATGCGATGAGAATCGGCGGTCCATCGTCGGCCGATGCTGCTGACACTCGACTGGGGTGGCTGGCAGCGGGCACATAGGAAGGTTGCAGTCGATCCTGACGAGTCAAGGTCCTTCGCATGTAACGATCGCCGCAGACAGCGTCGATTTCGTGGTCGGTCATCTTCGTGGTCG
>NZ_DASRBZ010000607.1:0-9236 GCF_035653355.1 Mycobacterium sp.
GTCACCGCAGTAGTGGCAAGAATACTCAGTGCAGCGCCAAACAGGTTGAGCTTCAAGATTTTTCCTTTGGCATACGATGAGGTGTCGCGCGCGGGCGCGGCCGCAGTCTGCCGAGCTGGGCCTTCCCCGCCACCATGAGGCATGGTAATTGCGGCCGGTTGCCGCTGCACATCGCCGAATCCACGATTTCAGCACCCGTTTCCGGCCTATTCACGCTTCTGCGCGGGTGCTATTCACATATGGCGCAGCGTTACACCGTGACTGAGGCGCCGCGTTCCAGCTCGATGATTCGGTCGGCCATGCCACGGCGCCGCATTTCCCGGGTGAAATCGCCTAGCGGTGAAGCGAAGACGCCATAGTCGTCGAAGTGGATCGGGATCATCTTCGGCAGCTTGAGCACCTCCACCAGATCTGCTCCCTGCCGGCCGTCCATGGTGACGGTAACCCCGAACGGCAGCCGCCGACCCGCTGGCAGTCGTGTCCCGCCCAAGTGCAGCAGACCGAGGTCGATGGTGTCGAAACGCACCGGGATGTCGTTGAGCTCCTCGATAAGCAAGGTGTCCCCGGAGATGTACAGCCGCCGCGAGGAACCGTTAACCGGCCCGAACTCGAGCATGGTGCCCATTACCGGGGGCAGCAGTCGATGTCCCCACACCGGCGCGTGCCGGCCGGGTAACGACGTCATCGTGACAGTGGTGTCGCCTTTGGTGACGGTGTGGGATTGCCAAGTCGACATCCCAAGGGCGGCGCCGAATCCGCGGCGATGCAGCCGTTTGGCGGCGTGTGGCGTGGTCAGGATCGGCAACCCGTGGTCCAGACGCTGCTGCGCCACCCGGTCCCAGTGATCGCCGTGCATGTGGGACAGCACGATAGCGTCCAGCGGCGGCAAGTCCTCGACGCCGAGGGCGGGTTCCTTGCGGCGCTTGGACACCAGGCCGTAGCCGAGGTAGGCGTGCTGACCGCGGTGCAGGAAGTTCGGGTCGGTCAACAGCGTCACGCCGTCGGCCGCTATTAATGTGGTTGCGTTGCCGACGAATGTCACGGTGATTTCCATACTGTCGGCTACCCCGGATTGGCTGTGATGCAACAGGCACGCTTCCGGAAGGGTGGCTCGCCGGATCTTGGTTAGCGGTGCGGATGAAGCTTGATGACTTGCTCGGTCGGGTTCGATGGCGCCGGAGAGACAGCGGCGATGGCCTGTTGGGCGATGCTGCCCAGGTACAGCGAGCCGTCGTGTTCGCGGACGCCAGTGACCATGCGGTAGCCGCACCGGCGACTGCATGCCAGCCGCGCGACTGCGGTTCCGTCGCGGTTGATCGCCAGCACGCGTGCCGTTGCCGCCGGCGCGTGGTTGACGGCACTCGCCGCCCGTCCGATGAGCCGGCGCGCCGAACGGGGGGTTCGCTGGGCGAAGCGCAGGGGCCGTATCCCCGTGACCGGTAGCGCTACCCAGATTCGTCCCAACGTGCCGGTCGACAGGTTGTCGGGTAAGCCCGGCAGTTGGTCGACCAGCACCTCGGATTCGCCGCAGCGCGGCCCGTGCAACCACACTCGATGAATGCGAGCGGTGCTCGTTTCGGCGACCGCGACGAAGGACTCATCGTCGGCGAGGGCGACGCCGTTGGCGAACTCCAGGTGATCGAGCAACACCTGCACTTCACCCGCGGGGTCGCGGCGCAGCAACCGGCCTGTGGCGGTGCGTTCGATGACGTCGGTCTGGAAGGCATCGAGCCCATAGCGGCGCGAGGAATCGGTGAAGTAGATGGTTCCGTCGCCGGCGACGGCCGCGTTGTTGCACAGTTTCATCGGCTCACCGTCGACCGTTGTAACCAGCGGCTCAACCGAATCGCCGGCGGGGTCTACGCGCAGCAAACCTCGGTGCGCATCGCAGACAATCAGCCGGCCGTCGGGCAGGGCCTCGATCCCGAGCGGGCGACCGCCGGTGTCTGCCACCACTTTGATGTTGGACCCGTCTTTGGCTACGCTCAGCAGCCGGCCGTCGGCGACACCGGTGACCAACCGATCTTCGAGCACCGCGACATCCTCTGGCCCGTCTCCATGTATTTCTAGTCGGTACAGCTCAGGCGTCGGATTAGGGGCCATGCTGCGATTTACCCGGCGTGGCAGTGGACCAACCGTCGGACACGAGACGAAGCGGCGCTGCCCCCCGTCAGCGTAAGGCCGCGTAGGCGACGGCGACCTCGGCGGCCAGCGCGGCGTTGTCCGCGATGAGCTGTTGGTTGACGGCGACGCTTCGGCCGTCCGTCAACTCTTCGACCAAGGAAAGGACGGCCGGGGTCACCGCCTGACCGGTGACCCCGGCTTCATGTACTTGGCTGACCGCCTCGGCGACCAGGGGCTTGATGTCCAGCTCGGGATCGGGCGGGCGGCCCAGCAGCAGCCCGGACGACCCGGCCAGCTCCCAGTGGATCGAGGCCACCCGCGCGGTGTCGGCGACGCTGTCCACCCGTGCGGCTACCGGTGGGCCACCCTGGCCGCAATAGAAGAGGGGAAGCGTGTCCGTCCGCCAGCCCAGGACCGGCACGTTCAGCGTCTCCAGCAGCTCCGCCGTCGCCGACACGTCCAAGATGGCCTTGGCGCCGGACGACACCACCAATGTCGCGGTGCGGGCGAGTTGAAGGAGATCACCCGAGATATCGAGGGTTTCAACGAACCCGCGATGCACGCCGCCGATCCCGCCTGTACCCATGAACCGGATGCCCAGCAGGCGGCAAATGGCCAGAGTTCCGCCGACGGTGGTTGCACCCAGCGTCCGCTGGGCCACGCAGGCTGCGATATCTCGGGCACCTGCCTTGTGCGCGGCGGCCCCGGCCTGGGCGAAGCGGTCAAGTTCGGCAGCGCTCAGCCCGGCCCGAACGAAGCCATCCACGATGCCGACCGTGCACGGCACAGCGCCGGCGGCACGCACGCGCTGCTCGGCCTGCTGCGCGGCGAGCAGGCCACGTCCCTTCGAAAACCCGTGCGAGACCAGCGTGGTCTCCAGCGCCACCACCGGGCGACCCGAGCGCAGCGCGTCAGCGACCTCGTCCGCCACCCGCAGCGCGCCGGAGCCGCCGGCGCTCACAGATGCCGAGCTCACGGCAGTGCTCCGATTGTCGTTCGCCGGCTGACGAACCGGTGCCGCGATCCGCTGACCGGGTCATCGAATTCCAGGCTGTACGCCAACAAGTGCAACGGCGTGCTGAAGTCATCCGGCGCTACGTCAATGACCTTCGGATACAAGGGATCCCCGTGGATCGGTATGCCCAGCGACGTCATGTGGACTCGCAGCTGGTGGGTGCGGCCGGTTTGCGGCGTCAGCCGGTAGAGGCCGTCCGGCGAGACCAGCTCGATCAGCGTCTCGGCGTTCGGCTCACCCGCCTCCTCGAGGGCCTGTAAGCAACCGCGCCGCTTCGTAATTCGGCTGCATACCACGCGCGGTAGAACCAGCTCTGGATTGACCGCGGCCCGCGCAAGGTATGTCTTGCGCACCTGCCTGTGCGCGAACAGGGTTTGGTATGCGCCGCGCAGCTCGCGACGGGTGGTGAAAAGCAGTACCCCGGCGGTCAATCGGTCCAGGCGGTGCGCCGGGCTCAATTCCGGCAAGCCGAGTTCGCGGCGTAACCGCACCAGCGCGGTCTGCGAGACGTGACGGCCCCGCGGCATCGTGGCCAGGAAATGTGGCTTGTCGACCACCACGATGTCGTCGTCGCGATATAGCACCGGGATGTCGAAGGGCACCGGCACTTCGTCGGGCAGATCGCGATACAGGTAGACACAAGCGCCCGCCGGCAGCACCGTCGTCTCGTCGACCACGGCACCGTCGGCGGTAACCACTTGTCCAGCAAGGACTTTCGCACTAGCAGCCGACCCGAACCGTGTGGTCAGCTCGGCCAGAACCGGCCCGCCACGCAGCCGCAACCGTGCGGGGCCCAGTCCAATGGCCGGTTCTGGCCTCGCTACCCCGGTAGCTCGGCCGCCACCTGCCGGTCCAATGGTCGGTTCTGACCTCGCTACCCCGGTAGCTCGGCCGCCACCTCCCGGTCCAATGGTCGGTTCTGGCCTCGCTACCCCGGTAGCTCGGCCGCCACCTCCGAGTCCTTCACGCACCGGCAACGGTGCCGGTCTCACGTTAGCGGCACCGGTTCGAGGATCTCCGCGCGCGCCTCGGGGGCGCTGGCCCGCAAGGCGTCCGCTGACACGTCGTCGGGCTGGGTTTGCGAGAGGATCTCGGCCTCCACCCGCGCGCGGTAGGTCTCGACCTCGCGGTCGATGTCCTCCTGGTGCCAGCCCAAGATCGGCGCGACAACTTCGGCCACCTCGCGGGCGCAGTCGACACCGCGGTGAGGGTATTCGATGGAGATGCGGGTCCGACGGGCCAGGATGTCTTCCAGGTGCAGCGCGCCCTCGGCGGCGGCGGCATAGGCGGCTTCGACCTTGAGGTAGACCGGCGCGGCGGTGATCGGGTTGAGGAGCTCACGGCGATCCTCTGCCATCGCCAGCACCTCGCTGATCAGCGACCCGTAGCGGTCGAGCAGATGCCGTACCCGGTAGGGATGCAGCCCGTTGAGCGCACCGACATGTTCGGCCTGGTTGATCAAAGCGAAATAGCCGTCGGCGCCCAGCAGCCGCACCTTTTCGGTGATCGACGGCGCTACCCGCGCCGGAATGTATTGCGCGGCAGCGTCTATCGCATCGACCGCCATGACCCGATAGGTGGTGTACTTGCCGCCGGCGATGGACACCAGACCCGGGGTGGGCACCGCCACGGCGTGCTCCCGCGACAGCTTGGAAGTTTCGTCGCTTTCCCCGGCCAGCAGCGGCCGCAGCCCGGCGTAGACGCCGTCGATGTCGGCGTGGGCCAGCGGGATCGCCAGCACAGTGTTGACGGTTCCGAGGATGTAGTCGATGTCGGCTTTGGTGGCTGCGGGGTGCGCCAGGTCGAGGTTCCAGTCGGTGTCGGTGGTCCCGATGATCCAGTGGCTGCCCCACGGGATGACGAACATCACGGACTTCTCGGTGCGCAGGATGATCGCGACGTCGCTGACGATGCGGTCCCGAGGCACGACGATGTGCACGCCCTTGGATGCTCGTATCTGGAATCGCCCGCGCTGCTTCGACAATGCCTGGATCTCGTCGGTCCATACCCCGGTCGCGTTGACGACGACATGGCCGTGAACCTCGGTGACCGACCCGTCCTCTGAGTCACGCACGCGCACACCGGTCACCCGATCGCCCTCGCGCAGCAAGGCGATCACCTGGGTCGAGGACCGCACCACCGCGCCGTAATGGGCGGCGGTGCGGGCAACGGTCAAGGTGTGCCGCGCGTCGTCGACCACGGTGTCGTAGTAGCGGATACCGCCGATCAACGAGTTGCGCTTGAGACCGGCGCACAGTCGCAGAGCGCCGGCTCTGGTCAAATGCTTTTGCGGTGGAACAGATTTCGCGCCGCCGAGCTGGTCGTAGAGCAGCATGCCCATAGCCACGTACGGGCGTTCCCACCACCGCTTGGTCAGGGGATAGAGAAACGGCAACGGCTTGACCAGGTGCGGTGCCAGCGTGGTCAGTGACAGCTCGCGTTCGTAGAGCGCCTCACGCACCAGCCCAAATTCCAACTGCTCGAGGTAGCGCAGGCCGCCGTGAAACATCTTCGACGAACGGCTGGATGTGCCTGAGGCGATGTCCCGTGCCTCGACCATCGCCACTTTCAGGCCGCGGGTCGCTGCGTCTAGTGCGCAACCCGAGCCCACCACGCCGCCGCCGATGACCACGACGTCGAATTGCTCGGCGCCGAGCCGCTCCCAGGCCGCGGCACGTTGCTCGGGCCCAAGGGTGGATGCCGGCCAAAATCGCCCGCTCCCCGGTGCGCTCACGGAACAGGACTCCTCGGTTACTCGTCAGTAGGACGCTGGCTCCCCAGGCTACCTGGGGTCAGTCCAAATCGTCGTGCGCCATCAGCCGGCGGGCAGCCTCGGTGATCGAACCTGACAGCGACGGGTAGACGGCCAGTGTCTGCTCCAACTCGTTGACCGTGATCCGGTTTTGCACGGCCACCGCGATCGGCAGGATCAACTCCGATGCGATCGGCGCGACCACGACCCCGCCGATCACCACGCCGGTGGACCGCCGGCAGAAGATCTTGACGAAGCCATGCCGCAGCCCGGACATCTTGGCCCGGGCGTTGGTCCGCAACGGCAGCATGATGGTCCGCGCCAGCACTGAGCCGTCGTCGATCATCGACTGCGGCACGCCGACGGCGGCGATCTCGGGCCTGGTGAAGACCGTCGCGGCCACGGTGCGCAACCGGATGGGGCTGACGGCCTCGCCGAGTGCGTGATACATCGCGATCCGGCCCTGCATCGCGGCGACCGACGCCAACAGCAGCAGGCCGGTGCAGTCGCCCGCGGCGTAGATACCGGGCACCGATGTCCGGGATACCCGGTCGACGGTCAGGTAGTCGCCGCGCCCGAGCTCGATGCCGACCCGCTCCAGGCCCAGGCCGCTGGTATTGGGAATGGAGCCGATCGTCATCAGGGCGTGGCTGCCTTCGACGGTGCGGCCGTCGGTCATGGTGACCAGCACTCCGCCGTCGGTGCGGGTAACCGATTGGGCGCGTGCGTTTTTCACCAGCTTGACGCCGCGTTCGGCAAACGACTCCTCGAGCACCAGCGCGGCGTCGGCGTCCTCGTAGGGCAGCACGCGATCGCGGCTGGCCACCACCGTCACCGCCACCCCGAGCTCGGTGTACGCGTTGACGAATTCGGCCCCGGTGACACCGGAGCCCACCACGATCAAGTGGTCGGGCAGCGAGTCGAGGTCGTAGAGCTGTCGCCAGGTCAGGATCCGCTCGCCGTCCGGCTGGGCGGACGGCATGATCCGCGGGCTGGCGCCGGTGGCGATCAGCACGACGTCGGCGTCGTGCACGCTGGTAGTGCCGTCGGGGGCGGTCACCTTGATGCAATGGCGCGCCAGGCCGGGGCTGGCGTCGACCAGCTCGCCGCGGCCCGCGATGACCTCGACACCCACGCTGAGCAGCTGCTGGGTGATGTCAGCGGACTGCGCTGCGGCCAGGGTCTTGACGCGCTGGTGGATTTCCGGCAGCGAGATCTTGGCGTCGTCGATATCGATGTCGAAGCCCAGCTGTGGGGCCCGGCGCAGTTCGGTGCGCACCCCGGTAGAGGCGATGAACGTCTTCGACGGCACGCAGTCGGCCAGTACGGCAGCGCCACCGATGCCGTCGGAGTCAACGACGGTGACCTGGGCGTCGCGCGCCGCGGCGACCAGTGCCGCCTCGTAGCCGGCCGGGCCTCCGCCGAGGATCACAATGCGGGTCGCCACGGGTTCAACCTAGCCAACTTGTCGGATAGGCGCCGCGCAGGCGGGCGCCGTTTAAGCTTTCCCCGTGCCGCTCTACGCCGCCTACGGGTCGAACATGGATCCAGAGCAGATGGCAAAGCGTGCACCGCACTCGCCGATGGCGGGAACGGGCTGGCTGCACGGGTGGCGGCTCACGTTCGGCGGTGAGGACATCGGCTGGGAGGGGGCGCTGGCCACCGTCGTCGAAGATCCCGATTCCAAGGTGTTCGTCGTGCTCTACGACGTGACACCGGCCGACGAGAAAAATCTGGATCGGTGGGAGGGCTCCGAGCTCGGCATCCACAAGAAGATCCGCTGCCGGGTCGAGCGGATATCCTCTGACACCACAACCGATCCCGTACTTGCATGGCTGTACGTGGTCGACGCCTGGGAGGGCGGGCTGCCGTCGGCGCATTACCTGGGCGTCATGGCCGACGCCGCGGAGATCGCCGGTGCGCCCGCCGATTACGTGCATGACCTGCGCACCCGCCCGGCCCGCAACATCGGCCCCGGCACCTAGCCCTTTTTCCGCGAGCGGGCGTGTCGGCACACCGACACGCCGTCGCCGACGGCAATTTGCGCCCGCTCGCGGTGTAATTACGCCGCCCTGGCACGCTGCAGCTGCACCTCGATGTGGCGGACAAGCTCCCACGGCCGTCGTCGGACGTCCTCGGCGACGATGGGCACAGCGACCCAGTCCAGCTCTTGAAGTGCAGCGGTACGGCGACGGTCCCGGAAGAAAGCTTCTGGGCCGCTGTGCCAGTCGACGCCGTCGTACTCCGCCGCGACACGGTACTCAGGCCACGCGAAGTCCACCCGCCAAACCTGGCGGCCATTGTCGACGATTTCGTATTGCAGCGCTGGCGTCGGCAATCCACCGTCGATCATGACCAGGCGTGCTTCGCTTTCCATCGGGGATTCCGCCTCCGGGGCGGCCAGCGGAAGCAGCTGACGCACAGCCACGATGCCGCGGCGACCGCGCTGATGGTCGGCGGCCCTGCGCAAGTCGTCACGGCTACATGTCCCACTCCGCAGCGCCGCGTCGAGCGTCGCAAGTGCGCGGGCCCGGCGCAGGCTGCGGGCCACCTCGATCGCGGTCCACGCCGGTGTGGTAGCCGGCCGTCCGGCGACCAGGGTCAGCGGGGCGTCCTTGCGTCGGTGTATGACAAGTCCGTCGGCGGGCCGCAAGTGATGGTCGCCGGGATCTAGGACATGCAAGTCCCGGGTGTCTTCGGTGTCGAAGCCGTAGCCCCCTGCGGCCGTGCTCAGGCAGACAGCGACCGTGCTGCCGGTCGCCAGATCCAGGCCGCGCAGCCGCAATCCGGTGTCCACATTGCCGCTGCCGTAGATGCCGTGCCAAAGTTTTTGCAGCACACCACATTTCAGATCGGCTTCCAGCTCACGACGGCTGAGCACTGTCAATGCCTGGCCTTTCGTCACAACTCCGCCTTGCGTGTCGAGCAGTCGGGCGAGTTCTTGGTTCATGGCGGCCATCGTGGATTCGTGGAAGGTATCGCGGTGTTTATGCCGGCTACCCGCCAGCCGATCTGTGCATAAAGCTTCTGCTGTGCATGGCCCCCGTCACGGCGAGCGGGCGCAAAGTGCCGGCCCGCGCGGCGTGTCGGCGTGCCGACACGCCCGCTCGCGGCAGATTGCAGCTAGAAGGCCGCGGACTGCTCGACGATGTTGACCATCACGCGGACCCCAATCGCCAGGGCTCGCTCATCGAGATCAAATGTCGGCTGATGCAAGTCCAGCTGCGGCCCATGGCCGGACCACACACCGAGACGCGCCATCGCACCCGGTATCTCCTCCAGATACCAGGAGAAGTCTTCGCCGCCGCCGGACTGGCGGGTGTCGGCCAGGACATCCGGGCCGAC
>NZ_DASRBZ010000608.1:0-3946 GCF_035653355.1 Mycobacterium sp.
CGCCTGGGCCTGCACGACCATCAGGGACACGTTGTGGGCGACCACGTCGTGCAACTCGCGCGCGATCCGCACGCGCTCATCGCCCACCGCCTTGGTGGCCAGCAGCTCGCGCTCGCGGTCCGCCTGCTCTGCCCGGTCGCGGAGGCCCGAGACGTAGTCGGCTCGAGCGCGCAAGTACAGACCGAGGGCCACGGCCAGGCCCACCGCGACCATCCGCGAGAGGACCGCCGGCAACGCCTCGTGGTAGGAATGCAGCGGCTCGGCCACGATCAGGGCACTCGCCGCAACCGCGCCCGCCGCCAGCACCGTCGGCCGGCCGCTGTATTCGGCCACGGTGAAGACCGCCAGCAGTGTCGGCAGTATCACGAGCGGTCCGTAATCGAGCCCGACCGCCACCGCCAGCACGATGCCCAGCGCGAGCAGGGGCCTGCGGTGGCGCATGAGCAGCGCCAGCACGTTGGCCGCCAGCCCCAGCCACAGGAGCCGGGGCGTCACCCCGGACGGGTGCGGGCGCACATGGATCGCCACGGCGCTCTCAAGCGCGATCAGCGCCACCGGACCGTAGTCCAAAAGCCACGACGGCAGATTCCACCCAAGCGCGGTGGGCAGGGGACGGTTCACGGACCAAGCGTAGATCCAGCCGGTCGAAGCTCGCCTCCGCCGCGACGGCGAACCGGGGCTCCTACTTTCGGCGGAGCTGGCACGTCGCCGTTGCGATAGCGGCGCGGAGTACGTTCGTCCAGGCGAAAGCAGCGGTCTCCGGACGCCCGTCCCGCGGGGGGCTGAGGCTTCAGTCTGATCTGTGAATCCGCAGGCCGAGGAGGTCGCGCCGTATCGTCCTGGAGGGTGGAGCTTGATGATGCGACGGCGTCCCTCCGTGCGTGAGCGCATGAACGCTGAGGGGATCATCTGGGACGCGCTGCGAGGCGCACTGGTGACTCGCGCGCTCGGACTCGCGGCCGATCTACACGTGGCGCAGGCGCTGTCTGCGGGCCCGCGGAGCAGCGCCGAGCTCGCACGCGAGCGGGGAGTCGATGCTGACGCGCTGCACCGCGTCTTGCGTGCGCTGGCGAGCGACGGCATCTTCGAGGAGACCGAACCAGGCATCTTTCGCAACACCGCAGCCTCCGAGGTACTGGCGCGCGACGGCTGGGACGACTTCGCTCACCTGTTCGCCGGCGTCTGGCTGGAAGCCGTAGCGGCGCTCGACGCGGACGGCGAGCCGTCCTTCCCCCGCGTCCACGGAGATGAGTTTTGGCAGTGGTTGGCGGCGCATCCTGTCGAGCGGGCCGCGTTCGATCGTGCGATGGCGCAAGGCTGGCAGAGCCGCCTCAAGCGGCTCGAGAGCGTCGACTGGCACGGTGACGAGCTCGTCGTCGACGTCGGCGGCGGCAGCGGCTCACTGCTCGTTGCGTTGCTCGTGCGCCATCCGCGGATGCGCGGCATCGTGTTCGACCTTCCGGAGACGGTGCGTGACGAGCAGGCGCTGGGCGATCGCTGTACGTTCGTTGCGGGCAGCTTTTTCGAGTCCGTGCTGCACGGCGAGGTTCATCTCCTCTCGACCATCCTCCACGATTGGGACGACCGCTCGGCGCGACAGATCCTGGAAACGATCCGTGGCGCGGCTGGCGAGCGGCTCGTCATCTTGGACAGCGTGATCGAGCCCGGCAACGCGCCGGACGGCGCAAAGTGGCTCGACCTGCTGATGCTCGTGATAGCTGGCGGCCGAGAACGCACGGCTGAGCAGTGGCAGGGGCTGCTCGCAGACAGCGGCTGGCGACCGACGCGGATCGGCGAAGGCGTCATTGAGGCCGAGCCGGCGTAGCGCGCTGTGGTAGCCGAGCTGTAGGCCAGCGAGATCCGGTCGGCAGCAGACACCTGGCCGAACCATCCCTCCTCGAGCCGACGAG
This sequence comes from Mycobacterium sp., assembly GCF_035653355.1. Lineage (GTDB taxonomy): Bacteria > Actinomycetota > Actinomycetes > Mycobacteriales > Mycobacteriaceae > Mycobacterium. Next base: position 1,911 of record NZ_DASRBZ010000608.1, read on the forward strand.
CCCGTCCGGCGAGGGCGCTCGGTTTCGGCGCTAGGGTCGTCGGGTAGGAGCGGCCGCAGATGAGAGGGCTCGCTATGAGGCTCGCGGTGCCCGCGATGGTGCTGGCGGGTGCCGCGTTTACCGCCTCCTCGGCGTCGGCGACGACATTGCCGTCCTCGTTCACCGCCTCATGTCCGACGCAGAGCCCGTCTGGCGCGTCCTATGGCGGTGTTGGGATCTGTTCGGGTGAGGTGCCGAGCTTTGACGGGGCAACGCTTGACGTGGACCTCACGCAGCCGGTACAGGACACCGGCACCACCCATCCCTTGATCATCATGTTGCACGGCTTTGGCAACAACAAGCATGAGTGGGAGTCGACCACCGACGAGGGCGACGGTGCTGATAAGTACCACTGGAACAACCACTGGTTCGCCGAGCACGGCTACTACGTGCTGACCTACACCGCCCGTGGCTTTCGCGACGACGGCACCTATGCCGCCTACCAGCCGGACACGCCGTCATTCACCTCTGTGTCCGCCCCGAACGGGACGATCCACGTCAAGAGCCGCGACTACGAGATCCGCGACACGCAGTGGCTGGCGGCACTGGTGGCTGCCACCTATCCGGATGTGGACCCCAACCGGGTGGCGGTGACTGGCGGCTCCTATGGTGGCGGGGAGAGCTGGATGCAGGCCAGCCAGGCGACCTGGGACTTCCCGCACTCTGTGGATTCGACGCTGCCGGTGCTGCAGCTGCAGGTGGCGATCCCCAAGTACCCGTGGACTGACCTGGCCTACGCGCTGGCGCCCAACGGCCACGGCGGCGGCCCGAGCGGCCAGGACATCTATGAGTCCTCGCAGGCGCAGCCCGATACCCAGACCGGTTGGGGTCCGCCCGGCACCGCCAATCCACTCGGTGTCCCGAAGCTCAGCTGGGTCACCGGGCTGTTTGCGGACGGCAGTGCAAAAGGCGTATTCGACGAGGGCACGGACGTGCCGCCGCCCTCAGACCAGGACTGCCCGGCCGTCAGCCCGCCGGGCAACTGCGAGGAGAACATCCCGGTCTGGAATACCCGGATCACGGCCACCGGCGATCCGTACGACGTCTCGACCGATCCAATCCTCCAGCAGGCCGCGCGCGGGCTGACGGTGCTGCGCTCGGCCTACTACCAGGACGCGCAGTGGCACGCCGAGCTGGCCGGCCGCGAGGTGGCGGTCTTCTCGATCCAGGGGTGGACCGACGATCTGTTTGAGCCGGTCGAGTCCTTCCGGATGTTCAAGTACCTCAAGCGACTTGACCCGCTGTGGCCGGTGGAGGTGGCGGTCGCCGACGTCGGCCACAGCCTCGCGCAGAACAAGCCCGACACCTGGCATCGGCTCAACGACCAGGCGTGGCAGTTCTTGCAGTCGCAGATCAATGGCAGCCACCGCGAGCAGACGACCGTCAGCTCCGAGCCGACGATCTGCAGCGGCGAGCCGGGTCAGCCGTCGGCCAGCACCCCCGCGGATGACATCACCGCCACCACTCCGGAGGGGCTCTCGCACGGCGCGCTGACGATCACCTACGGAGGCGGCAGCCACACGCTCACCAACTACACCGGGTTCACTGATCCCAACGGTCCCGCCACCGACCCAATCGTCAGCGACGTGATCGAGCCCGGACAGGGCTGCCGCACCGACCGCGGCCCGGCGCTCGGGGGCTACACCGGCTACTCGCAGCCGCTGCCCGACCACCTCACCTACGTGGGCCTCGGCGAGGTCGACATCCCGTACACGCTCAGCCCGATGACGACCCAAGCCCAGATCGACGCACGAGTTTGGGATCTCCCGCCAGGCGGAGGCCCTGCCTACCTGATGACCCGCGGCACCTACCGGATCGACACCCTCGACGGCTATGACTCGTTCACCGGGACGCTGCGCCTCCCGCTCTACGGCAACGACTGGCTGCTGGCCCCCGGCCACGAAATCCGGCTCGACCTCACCCAGGTCGATCAGCCCTACCTGCGCCCCAACAACCTGCCTAGCTCGATCAGCTACGGCTCGCCAATCCTGATCCTT
>NZ_DASRBZ010000609.1:0-6972 GCF_035653355.1 Mycobacterium sp.
ACCGCGGCCGTTCCAGCGTTTCGCTTGCGGGAGGCAGATTCTCGTCGAGAAAGGCCGCGAACTCCGCCCGAAACTCCTCGACGTCGGAATCAAAAGTCAGCTGCACGGTATTCCTCCGCGATTCGCGCGCGATGCTCGGCGGCGCCGCCGAGCAAGTGCTCGCCCGCTTTGGCCCGCTTGAGCGCGAACTGCAGGTCGTTCTCCCACGTGAAGCCCATCGCGCCGTTCAACTGCAGGCCATGCCGGAACACCAGCGACTGACATTCCCCCGCCGATGCCTTGGCCATCGCGGCGGCCAGCCGACGCCGCGGGTCGTCGGCGGCGATCGTCAGCGCGGCGAAGTAGGCCAGCGCCCGAGCGCGTTGCACGGCGACGTGCATGTCGGCGGCCTTGTGCTGCACGGCTTGGAAGGAGCCGATCGGCACGCCGAATTGCTCACGGCTTTTGACGTGTTCGAGCACCAGGTCGAGGATGCGTTGGCAGGCGCCGACCATCGTCATCGCCATCCCGGTCAACGCGACATGGTGGGCACGCTCGGCGTCGACCTTCACCCGAGCACTGTCGGACACTCGCACCCCGGGGAACGACACCTCGGCGACATGCAACACCGGGTCAAAAACCGAACTGCGGCGGGAAGACACCTCACCGGTCCCGACAATGAAGACCCCGGCGTGGGTCACGACCGCCAACCGGTCGACCCGGTCACCGTCGAGGACGTGGCGAGCCGTGCCATCGAGCACCCACCCCTCGCCATGCCGGTGCGCCGACACCCCGTGGTAGACGGCGGTGCCCGATTCGTGCGGGTCGAAGCGGCCGCCGGCCAACGGCGCGAACTGCGTCATGGTGGCCAAGAACGGCGTGGGATCGGTGGCGCGGCCGAGCTCTTCGAGCACGATGGCCAGCTCCACTGCACTGGCCGGGTCGCTCAGCTCGGTCCAGCCCAGATCCATATAGGACTTCCACAACGGGGTGGGGTCGACACCATCCTCGGCGACGCTGCGTACCAGCGACGGCGGACATTGCTTGGTGACGACATCGCGCACCGTGTCCTGCCACAGCCGCTGGTCAGCATCGAACTCCAAAAGCATCCGGGTTGCCTCCTCGCCGTCACCAACACCTTGGAGAATATCATTCTCCAATTAGCACAGTCGCAATCTCAACCCGACCATCAAGGGGAGACGACACGTGGACCCGAAGACATACGTCACGGGTTAGCTCGAAAAGCAGCGGGTGCCAGCACTGGCGAGAATGATATTATCCGTTCTGAAGAACTTCGCTTACGGCCAGTGGTGGCAATAGTGGCGACTACCAGGGACAATGTTTAATCGAAATGCTTACCGGAAACGCGTTGATTAGCGAGCAACGGAAATGTTAGATTACCTATCGTATGGCCAGCTGGTCCGACCAAGTCGTCGGAACCGCGAAGGGTTGGTTTAGGTGATACAGCACCCGGACGGAACCCGTACGCCCGTGATCGACGCGAGCGTGCACATCTTTTCGGCGTCGACTCCTGACCTCCGCAACTTTTTGCGTGAGCCATTCAAGAGTCGCGGCTTCCCCGACTACGAGATGGACTGGTATGGGGCGCCGGGCGGCGAATACGCGCGTGACACCCGTGGCCCGGATCGCGGCTACCCCGGCTCCGACCCGGATCTCGTCGGCAACCACCTGTTCAACGAGCGCGGCGTCGACGTGGCGGTGCTGCACCCGATGGGCCGCGGCATCATGCCCGACCGGCATTTGGGCAGCGCACTGTGCGCGGCGCACAACGAGATGATGATGTCGCGGTGGCTGGAGCACAGCCAGTACGGCGAGCGGTTCCGCGGCACCATCCGGCTCAACCCTGACGACATTGCCGGCGCGCTGCGCGAGCTCGCCAAATACAAGGACCACCCCCGCGTCGTGCAAATCGGCGTTCCGCTCCAGTCCCGTGAGCTCTACGGCAAGCCGCAGTTCTGGCCGTTGTGGGAGGCGGCAGCCGACGCCAATCTTCCGGTAGCCGTGCACATCGAGACTGGCGAAGGTATCGGGTTCCCGCCGACGCCGTCGGGGCATACCCGCACTTACGAGCAGTACGTCAGCTTCATGGCGTTGAACTACCTGTACCACTTGATGAACATGATCGCCGAGGGAGTGTTCGAGCGGTTCCCCGGTGTGAAGTTCGTCTGGGCCGACGGTGCCGCCGATTTCGTGACGCCGTTCATCTGGCGGATGGACACCTTCGGGCGCCCGCATCTGGAGCAGACACCGTGGGCACCGCAGATTCCGAGTGCCTACCTGCCCGGGCATGTGTATTTCGTGGCGGGCGGTCTAGACGGTCCGGGCGACGCTGACTTCGCCGACCAATGGTTCGGCTTCACGGGCAAAGACGACATGGTGATGTTCGGGTCAAGCTATCCGCACTGGCACTGCTGGGACGTCCAGAAGCTGCCCAAGGCGCTCACCGCCGAACAACGCGAAAAAGTGTGCTGGCGCAACGCCGCCGGGCTCTACGGCATAGACATTCCGGCGCAGTTAGCCGCACAGTAGACGTAGTAGACAAGGGAGACCACGATGACGCTGATACAGACCCAGGAACGGGTTCCCGCGAAGGAGCAGATCGCCGTCCGGTGCGTGGACTCCGACGTCCACCCGGTGCCGAAGCGGGGCGAACTCGTCCAGTACATCCCGGAGCCGTGGCGGAGCAAGTTCTTCCTCGACCACAAGGTCGGCGAGCTGATCTACTACGACGCTCCCGACTACGCACACTCCTACGCCATGCGCGTGGACACGTTCCCGCCCGACGGCGAATTCCCGGGCAGCGACCCGGATATGGCGTTCCGGCAGCTGATCATGGAGGCCGGCTCAGACATCGCGATCCTGGAACCGGGCGCCCGCACTCCCCGCCTACCTGAAGCCCACCAGGCAATGTCGTCCGCCCTCAACGACTGGCAGGCCAACCACTGGCTCGACAGCCACAACAACTGGCACCAGCGCTGGCGCGGGTCGATCTGTGTGGCGATCGAGGACCCGCAGGGCGCGGCCCGCGAGATCGAGCGCTGGGCGGGCCATCCGTACATGGCGCAGATTCTGCTCAAGGCCGAGCCGCGGCCGTCATGGGGCCACCCAATGTACGACCCGGTGTGGGAAGCCGCCACCAAACACGACATCGTGGTGAGCTGTCACCTCTCTCGCAGCAACTATGAGATGCTGCCGATGCCGCCGGTGGGCTTCCCCAGCTATAACCACGACTTCATGGTCACCTACTCACTGCTCGCCGCGAACCAGGTGATGAGTCTCATCTTCGACGGCGTTTTCGACCGATTCCCCACTCTTCGAATCGTTTTCGTCGAACACGCATTCACCTGGGTGTTGCCGCTGATGTGGCGGATGGACGCGATCTATGAAGCCCGTAAGTCGCGGATGGACATCAAACGCAAGCCGTCGGAATACGTCAAGAAGCACATCAAGTTCACCACGCAGCCGCTGGATTACCCGGAGGACAAGACCGAACTGACCCGGGCGCTGGAGTGGATGGAGTGCGACAAGATCTTGCTGTACTCCTCGGATTACCCGCACTGGACCTTCGACGACCCGCGTTGGCTGGTCAAGCATCTACCGAAAGCGGCGCGCGAAGCCGTCATGTTCAAAAACGGCATTGCCACCTATCACCTCCCTGAGACGGTTCCCGTCCTCGAAGGTCAGGTGCGGGTGTTCTAGATGCCCGTCGAGACCACACGGCCCCGGCTGGCCCAGGGCCGCGAACACATCGTCGCCACGGTGGACGAAATCCCGCCAGGCACACACAAGCTGGTGCCGATCGGCCGTCATGGTGTGGGCGTCTACAACGTCAACGGCACATTCCATGCGATCGCCAACTACTGTCCGCACCAAGGCGGTCCGCTGTGCTCCGGGCGGACCCGCGGCCGCACCGTCGTCGACGAGAACGCGCCTGGCGACGCGGTAATGGTGCGTGATCAGGAATACATCTACTGTCCCTGGCACCAATGGGGATTCGAGCTCGCCACCGGCACCACCGCGGTCAAACCGGAGTGGAGCATTCGCACTTACCCGGTCCGGGTGGTGGGCAACGACGTGCTGGTACAGGCATGACGCGACGGCGACGATGCAGAGCGAAGCGATGAGGAGGAGCGTCGCCATGACAGGAGCAGGCGTGTCTTCTATCGAGATCAACGGCGGTAACGTCGTCTACGAAATCTTGGGTGACTCAGGTGATCTCATCGTCCTGACCCCGGGCGGCCGATTCAGCAAGGAAATCCCCGGCCTACGCCCACTGGCCGAGGCACTGGTCGAGGGCGGCTACCGCGTTTTGCTGTGGGACCGGCCCAACTGCGGCGCTTCCGATGTGCAGTTCTACGGGCAAAGCGAATCGCACATGCGCGCCGAGACCCTGCATGGCCTGCTGACAAAACTCGACCTCGGCCCGTGCATCATCGCCGGCGGCTCGGGCGGTGCGCGCGATTCGATGCTGACGACAATGCTTTACCCCGAACTCGTCACCAAGCTGGTGGTGTGGAACATCGTCGGCGGCATCTACGGCACCTTCGTCCTCGGCTCCTACTACGTGATCCCGAGCATTCTCGCGGCGCGCGGGACGGGTATGGAAGGGGTCGTGAAAGTTCCTGAATGGCGCGAGCGCATCGAGGAGAACCCGAACAACAAACAGCGATTCCTGGAGTTCGACCGCGACGAGTTCCTCAAGGTGATGTTGCGCTGGCTCAACGCGTTCGTGTCCAAGCCGGGGCAAACGATTCCCGGTGTCGACGACGAGATGTTCGACCGCATCCAGGTTCCCACGCTCATCATCCGCGGCGGCGAGAACGACTGGGATCATCCCAAGCGGACGTCGCTGGAAGTCAGCTGTCTGATCAAGGGATCGAAGCTCATAGATCCACCCTGGCCCGAGGATGCCTGGGAGCGTGCCGCCGAAGAACGCGCCGCCGGAAATGTGAAGCATTTCAACATGTTCGACACGTGGGTGCAGGCTGCGCCCGCGATCCTGGAATTCGTGGGCTCCTGATGCTACTTCGCCAAGATGTGGACTTCGCAGTTGAGCGAGGCTTCCAGCGCGGTGTGGATCCGGCTTTCCGGTACCCGCTCCAAATCGGCTTGGCTCAGTGTCACGTAGACGACGTCGTAGCCGTCGTCGCCGGGAATGCGGTTGATTTCACCGGTGAGCCCGAAGCCCGACAGCACGCCGTGGGCATCGTCGTCGGTTCCCCTGCTGACGTAGGTGATCACCCCGGCAACCGGAGTGGTCTTGAAAGCCCTGGCGCACAGCTGCGTTGCCCTCTGTCTGACAGTGTCGGCATCGCTGCCCGCGATCAGCAGCTGCACTTCTCGGCCACCAACCGGCTTGTCGACCACTCCGACGCCGATCTCGTCGGCCAGCCTGCGCAGCGCCGTCATGCCCTGGCTCAGTTGCGCGGGAGCCAGCTCTCCGGATGGGTCGACGTTGACCCGCACCACGGCGGTTCGCATGTCGAAAGCCTAACGAGAGCCAACTGATGGAAACCACCGCTCCGCAAATCACCATCGCCGCCTGGGCCGGATGTGGGCCAAGGCTGCTGCGCGAGCAGCCCGGTCGCGAGGACTACGCGGCCTACCGCGACACCGGGGGTTACCGGCCTCTCGCGTCCACCGACGACCTGCTCGAGGAGGTCGAGCGCAGTGGTTTGTTGGGCCGCGGCGGTGCAGCGTTTCCGCTGGCGGTGAAGTTGCGGGCGGTGCGCGAGAACGGGCAACGCAGCGGCCTCGGCACGGTTGTGCTCGCCAACGGCGAAGAGGGCGAACCCGCGTCGATCAAGGACCGTTGGCTACTGCGCCATCGGCCACACTTGATCCTCGACGGGCTGCGGCTGGCCGCTGCCATCGTGGCCGCCGACTGCGCATACGTGTATGTGTCCGATCCGGAATCTGCCCGCAGCGTCGAAGCCGCACTAGCCGAACTCGACAGCGGCACTGTGGGTGTCCCTGTGCGGATATGGACGGTGGATCCGGGATATGTGGCCGGGGAAGAGACCGCCGCGGTCCGCGCACTCAACGGCGGCCCGGTCAAACCCACCGACAAGCCGCCGCGCCCGTTCCAAGAGGGTGTCGGCGGACGGCCCACTGTGGTGAGCAACGTCGAAACCCTCGCTAATCTGCCGTATCTGCAGCAGCACGGCTCGGCGGATTTCCGCACCCAAGGCACGTCGATGTCACCGGGCACTTTCTTGCTGACGATCACCGGCGCCGACCGGCCAGCCGGTCTTTACGAGCTTCCGCACGGCCTGCCCTTCACAGAGTTGCTTGCCCTGCACGGGATTTCGGGCGACCAAGTGCGCGGTGCCCTGATGGGCGGCTACTTCGCCGGAATGCTCAACCGCACCGTGCTCGACGCCACCTTGGACCACGAGACGGTGCGCGGGCTCGGCAGCGGGCTGGGCGCGGGAGCGATCTCGGTCCTTACTGACGACTGCGCGGTGGCGGTCGCCGCGTCGGTATTGGCCTACTTCGATCGAGAAAACGCCGGGCAGTGCGGGTCGTGTTTCAACGGCACCGCGGCGATGGCCGCCGTCGTCGGGGCGCTGCGTGACGGGGCGGCGACCGGCGAGGACCTCAAGCGATTGCGACGCTGGTCGGTGATGTTGCGCGGCCGCGGCGCGTGCGCAACTCTGGACGCCGCAACCAACATGGCGGCCAGCCTGCTCGACCAGTTCCCCCACGCGGTCGAGCATCATCTTGAGAACGCTTGCCAGCGTTGCCGTCTCGGCGTGTTCCGCGATGATCGGCCTTACGAGGTGGAAGCGGTGACGCGGAGGTGAGCGAACGCATGGCGATCCGGCTGGACCGCACCATCTGCGATGGATTCGGCATTTGCGCCAAGCATGCGCCGAAGTACTTTTCGCTCGACGACTGGGGATACGCGTCGCTGACCGGGGACGGCACCGTCGCCGACGAGGACCACGACGCAGTCATGCGGGCGCTGCT
>NZ_DASRBZ010000610.1:0-2464 GCF_035653355.1 Mycobacterium sp.
GGTCAGCTTCGCGCTGCACGGCGCCGGCCTGCTGTCATCGCCCGAGGACTCGACCCAGCTCGAGACCTATGGCGCGCCCGGCCCCGGCCGCTGGATCACGATCTACGCCGACCCGAGCCACGCCTTCCTAGTGGTCGCGGGGAGGGCGTTCAACACCGCCAACTACGGCGGGCCGAACATCCCCGCCGGGACCGGGCCGCGATGGCGCTATGACCCGCTCGGCAACCTTGCCGACGGCGGCAGCTACGTGGTCCGCCATCCGCCAGGGCTGTAGCGGGGTGAGAGTCGCCAGTCGAGCACGGATCGCGGCGACGTCCACAACTTCGTGGTGTTTCTCGGAATCCTTCACGTTTGATTGGCCGATTTCGGTGGTGCTTCGGCCGCACCGTAGTTGTCGGGTGCTGCCGGCGAGTTGCAATACCCGACGTTTGCTGGTCAGGAGCGGTGCCGTGGCGATCGAATGTCGGGATCGTCTGTAAACACTGACGATCTGACCCTCCGGACCGTATCACTCAAATCCGCGTCCATGCGGGCGGTGGGAGGGATTGCCGTGACCGGGCGAACAGGGTTATGACGACCGCTACCGATCAGCGTGTCCTGGCGGTGTGTCGTCCTCCTCGGGAGTGACCCGACGCGCATTACGGCCAAGGAGTGGATCGTGCAGGAGATCGGCGATCATTCCCTCGGATCCACCGATGCAAGCCCAGTCATCGTCCCAGAGTGTCGAGATCAGCCACGTGTGATCGTCTGGAAACATCAGATCCGGGAGTTCGCTGCTCTTCCAGTTGCGCTTCCCGTCCCGCGCCGGCCGCCAGGTGACGGCCTGCTCAGGTCCGGCTTGCACCAGCACATATTTCCATGTGACCGGAAGGTAGACCATCACCTTCGGCGCGTCGGAGAACACGACATCGCTCGCGCCGGTGTCGAGATACCCAAGCCACCATGGCTGCTTCGCCGTATGTCTCTCCAGCAGCTCGATCAGCGCGAGGTCCTGCTTGCGCTCTTCGCCTAAGTCCCGCGATCGGCCCGGAGCTCCGGGCTGCGCCAGCGTCGCATAGGCCTCGAAGATGGGCGGAATGGCGCGGGTGATCCATCGGCCCGGGGTGTTATTCGTGATCCAATCAACGTCGGCCTGGGTACCGACATTCCACACGATCCCGTCCTTCACCCGCGTGAGAGCCCGCTCGACCGTGTGGGAATGGTAGACGCGCTGATCGCCAGCCCCGGCATCGTGCGTCATCTCAGTTCGCTGCACACTGTTCTGACCCCCAGCCGAAGCGCCGAGCCAATTCTCATCAACGACGGAGTCTCCGAAGCAAGTTAGCCGAATACTCAAGCCCTACATGGGATGTACACGGTTCGGGTTTGCGTTCTGTCGCTTCCGTAAGCCTCACCGCCGACAACGACGGACACCACGCTGTACCAGTACCTCTCACTCGTGTCTTTGCACGGTGACTTGGCAGTTATCCACGCGCTTGAACCTCCGCCTGCCCGACCTGTCCACTGTTCGTGTCCATGGGGTGCCACTCGCGATCGGAGGTCCAAAACTCATACAAGGTTATCGTCACGGTGTTGACGCCGCTCGGGCATGTGCCTTGCTCCCACCAACCGTGTCCAGAGGCATAGCCGGTGGGTTTCGTCGACTCGTGAACGTTGTCGCCATCTGCGATCGGTTGGCACGGATATGTGTCCTGCGGGACCGCCGGCGCCGGAGATGTCGCTGCCGCGGTCTGCGACACTCCGATCATGAGGACAGCAAGTAGACTGGTGAATAAAGCAGCCCTCACAAACCAGGGCCGAGGGCGTTCACTCATTTCTGCCCCCTTCTTCCAGGGTGTCCCGTGAGAAAGCGGTGGGATACTCCGGCTTCCCACGTTGTAGATGCCACACGCAGACTACCAGGACGCTGCTCCGCTGTCGAGGTCCGTCACTCGGCGGATCCGGGCCATTCGAATGGAAGTTCACCCGCAGGGACCTGGACCACGTGCTCGACCAGTCGAGCACACCCCACAGGCACTACCGATCCAGCACAGCATTAGCGAATACGTCACACAACCACGTCAAAGGACTTTCTCGCCAGCGGAACGGCGTCGGCTACCACCCGAGCCGAACGTCGAGCACCCGTGAAGCACACTAGCGCTAGTGCCTGACCTCGCGGAACGGGGCGCCCGCTCTCACCAGTGGCTTGGCCGTCGTGGCCGGCGTGACGGCGGTCCGGTACAGGTAGGCGCAGACGCGACGCTCACCGAACCTCGTGCGCGCTCGCTTGTAGAGCACGAGCCTGAAGGGTGAGTGTGGCTCCGCGCGCTGCGGATAGAACAGCCAGCTCCACTCGCTGCTCGGCAGCCCGTACTCGGCGGTGGCGGTTCGCCGGCAGTGGGCGCCGCTGTACTGGATGAACGCGAGCAGGTGGGGCGTCTCGCCACGGCTGGGCAAGCGATCGTGACCGGTGATCGTGACCGTG
>NZ_DASRBZ010000611.1:0-6551 GCF_035653355.1 Mycobacterium sp.
GCGGGCCTCGGCGCAGCTGATACGCAGCCAATCGGCGATCACCTTGTGGGGCACTCCGCCGATCGCGGCGAACTCTTCTTGTGCCAGGCTGGCGATCAGGTCGTGGCTGGCCACCGCTTGGTGGCGCCGTGAGGTCTCCAGCCGCTCCAAGGCCCGTAGTCGCACCGCCGGCTGATAGGTGTCGAAGTCCAATGCGCGGACCCGGGCCACCGCCGCATCGAGGGCCTCCAGGGCGGCCGTTAGCTCCGGCGGAGCCGCCACCTGAGTCGAACTCATGTTCGATATTCTATGGGCGGGTACCGACATTGACCCCCGCGCAAGCTGTCCGCTGTGGATCAACTCCGAACTGTGGACAAACCGACCAAGACGGCTCGGGTCTGATTGCCCGGCTCCTCCTCGGGTCGTGCCGACCCGCATCGTCACCGGGCCGGGTCTGATTGCCCGGCTCCTCATCGGGTCGTGCCGACCCGCATCGTCACCGGGCCGGGTCTGATTGCCCGGCTCCTCCTCGGGTCGTGCCGACCCGCATCGTCACCGGGCTACGCTGCACCTATGCGGGTAGGCGTGCTGGGGGCCAAAGGCAAAGTCGGCTCGACGATGGTGCAGGCCGTGCAGGCCGCCGAAGATCTGACCCTGTCCGCCGAAGTCGACGCCGGCGATCCCCTCACTCTGTTCACCGACAGCCGCACCGAGGTGGTCATCGACTTCACCCACCCCGACGTCGTCATGGACAACCTCGAATTCTTGATCCACAACGGGATTCATGCAGTCGTCGGAACCACGGGCTTCACCGACGAGCGGCTCCAGCAAGTGCGCTCATGGCTGGCCGCCAAACCCGGAACCGCCGCGCTGATCGCACCGAACTTCGCGATCGGGGCAGTGCTGTGCATGCACTTCGCCAAGCAGGCCGCGCCGTTCTACGACTCGGTCGAGGTTATCGAGCTGCACCACCCGCAGAAGGCCGACGCGCCGTCTGGGACGGCCACGCGCACCGCCCAGCTGATCGCCGAAGCGCGAAAAGGCCTGGCGCCCAGCCCCGATGGCACGAGCACGAGCCTGCCCGGTGCCCGCGGCGCCGAGATCGACGGAATCCCGGTGCACTCTGTGCGGTTGGCCGGACTGGTCGCCCATCAGGAGGTGCTGTTGGGCATGGCGGGCGAGACACTGACCATCCGTCACGACAGCCTCGACCGCGCCTCGTTTGTGCCCGGCGTGTTGCTGGCGGTGCGCCACATCAAGGAATGTTCCGGCCTGACGGTAGGCATCGAACCGTTGCTCAATCTGCAATGACGAAAAGCCTAGGGGCCCTGCGTATCCGACTGCTCATCGCATTCATGTGCGCTGCGCTGCTGGTGTATTTGGCCCTGCTCGCCCGAATCGCCGTCGTCATGATCGGCTCAGGTCGAGCCGCCGCAACCAGTCTTGGGCTAGCGCTGCTCGTGCTGCCGGCAATCGGACTGTGGGCCATGATCGCAACGCTGCGCGCCGGGTTCGCCCACCAGAAACTGGCCCGCCTCATTGCCGACGACGGAATGGAACTCGACATCAGCGCGCTGCCACGACGACCCTCCGGCCGCATCGACCGACAGGCCGCCGATGTCTTGTTCGACACCGTCCGCGCCGAACTCCAAGAGAATCCCAACGACTGGCGGCGCTGGTACCGGTTGGCCCGCGCCTACGACTACGCCGGGGACCGCGGCCGCGCACGGGAGGCCATGAAGAAGGCCGTCCAGCTGCAGGGCCGACCATGAGCAAAACGCTGCTGGTTGTTCACCACACGCCGTCGCCCGGCACTCGGGAACTGCTCGAGGCCGTGCTCGCCGGCGCCAACGACCCGGAGATCGAAGGCGTCGACGTGGTGGTGCGCCCGGCGCTGGCTGCCACCGTCCCGGACATGCTCGACGCCGACGGCTACCTTTTCGGCACCACGGCCAACCTCGGTTACATGTCAGGAGCGCTCAAGCACTTCTTCGACACCGTCTACTACCCGAGCCTCGACCACGTCGCGGGCCGGCCCTACGGCCTGTGGGTGCATGGCAACAACGACACCATCGGCGCCGCAACGGCGGTCGACAAGGTAGCCACCGGACTGTCGCTGACGAAAGCCGCCGACGTACTGGAGGTCGTCGGCGGAATCGACGCGACGGTGCGTGAGCGGGCCTACGAGCTGGGCGGCACTCTGGCCGCCACATTGATGGAGTGACGGAGCTATGACGCTGCTGATCGCCAACCGCGGCGAGATTGCGCTTCGAATCATCCGCACCGCAATAGAACTAGGCATCGACACCGCGGCGGTATACGCCGAGGACGACGCCGACAGCCCGCATGTGCACGCCGCCGACGAGGCGATCGGCTTGCCCGGCACTGGTCCCGCCGTGTACTTGGATCACGCCGCAATTCTGGCGGCAGCCAATAAGGCCGGGGCCTCGATGATTCATCCGGGCTACGGATTCCTCAGCGAGGACGCCAAATTCGCGCGAGCTTGCGCAGCCGCAGGATACCGGTTTGTCGGCCCGGATGCCAACGTGCTCGAGCTGTTCGGCGACAAGTCCGCGGCCCGCCGCGCGGCGATCGCCGCAGGGGTACCGGTGCTGGCCGCGACCGACGGGCCCAGCAGTGTCGAGGAGATCCATGCATTTTTCGCCGCACACGACGGCGCGATCATGATCAAAGCGATTGGCGGCGGCGGAGGCCGTGGGCTGCGGGTAGTCCGTAGCGCAGAGCAGATCGACGATGCCTACCGTCAGTGCGCCGCCGAAGCGCAACTAGGCTTCGGCAACCCCGGTGTGTTAGCCGAGGCATTGTTCGACGACGCCCGTCACGTCGAGGTCCAAATCGTCGCCGCCGGCGCGCGGGCTTTCGCACTCGGCGATCGTGACTGCAGCGTCCAGCGCCGATACCAGAAGCTCATCGAGACGGCTCCAGCACAAGGACTTACAGACCAAGTGCGCACCGAGCTCCACCGCGCAGCTGCGCGGCTGTGCGCGCACGCCAACTACCAAGGACTAGCCACCGTCGAATTCCTCGTTGCCGGCGAGCGATTCGTGTTCCTGGAGGTCAATCCGCGCATCCAGGTGGAGCACACCGTCACCGAAGAGGTCACCGGGGTCGACCTGGTGGCGACCCAGCTCGCCATCGCCGACGGCGCGGCACTCGACGACTTGCGGCTACCCGCCGGAATCACCGCTCACGGCACCGATGTCACCGGTGAGCCCGCCTCGGCGCGCGGAATCGCGATCCAGACCCGAGTCAACATGGAGACAATCGACGCCGATGGATCCGTGGTTCCGACCGCGGGAACCCTGACCGGGTTCACGCCGCCGAGCGGCCCAGGGGTGCGCGTCGACACCTATGGCCGTCCGGGGCTCACCCCGAGCCCGCGCTACGACTCACTGCTGGCCAAAGTGATCATCCATGTGCCCGGAACGTCGTTTCCGGCGGCCCTGCGTAAAGCGCGAACAGCGCTGGCAGACTTCAGCATCGAGGGCATCGGCACGAACATTCCGTTGCTACGAGAAATCCTGTCCACCACCGAGCTTCAATCCGGGGTTGTCACAACGGGTTTTCTGGATGCCAAGCTTCCGGAGTTGGCGGCTGCCGCGGTGACCCGCCAACCGGAGATTCGAGCTACCGCACTCGAGCTGTATCCGGGTGAAGAAGCGCTGCGCGCACCGATGGCCGGCACCGTGATCGAGTTAGCACCAGAAGGCGCCGAATTCACTGCGGGCCGGCCGGTGGCGGTGTTGGAAGCGATGAAGATGCAGCACGTGCTCGCGGCTCCGGACGCCCTGCGCACTGTTCGCAACCTCGTGACGCCAGGGCAGGTCGTCGGAACCGGGGACCCGCTCCTCGTTTTCACTCGCACCGGCGCGGACATCGGTGGCGACGCCACTGCACAGCTCGACCTCGACCGGCCGCGGGCCGACCTCGACGAGGTGCGACATCGGCATCTGCTCACCCTGGACGAGGGCCGGCCGGAGGTAGTTACCAAGCGGCACAAGCAAAACCGCCGCACCGCGCGGGAGAACATCGCCGACCTCGTCGATCCGGGCAGCTTCGTCGAATACGGCGCCCTGGCCATCGCCGCGCAGCGCAGCCGCCGCTCGGAAGAGGACTTGATCACCAACACACCGGCAGACGGCCTGGTCGCGGGCCTCGCGAACATCGGCGGGGCCGAGGCGGTGGTGCTCTCCTACGACTACACCGTGCTCGCGGGGACGCAGGGCATGCGCAACCACGCCAAAACCGACCGGGTCCTGGAGCTGGCCGCGCGCAAGCGGGTGCCGGTGGTGCTGTTCGCTGAAGGCGGCGGCGGACGTCCCGGTGACACCGACCTCGGCAACATCGCCGGGCTGGACGTGCCGACCTTCCGCACGCTGGCCGCGCTAAACGGCCACGTGCCGCTGGTTTCGATCGTGTCCGGACGCTGCTTCGCCGGCAACGCCGCACTGGCCGGAATTTGCGACGTGATCATCGCGACCCCCGACGCCAACATCGGCATGGGCGGGCCGGCGATGATCGAGGGTGGCGGGCTCGGCGTGTACCGCCCCGAGGACATCGGCCCGATCGACGTGCAGCGGCGCAACGGCGTGGTGAGCCTGGTCGCCCGCGACGAAGCGCACGCAGTGTCGCTGGCTAAGCAGTACCTGTCGTATTTCCAAGGCAGCGTTGAGGATTGGCAGGCGCCTGATCCGCGGCTGGCCCGCCATGTGGTGCCGGAGAATCGGTTACGTGCTTACGACGTCCATCGGCTAATCGAATCAATCGTGGACGTCGGCTCGGTCCTGGAGCTGCGCCCGGGCTACGGGGTCGGCGTGGTGACCGAGCTGGTCCGGGTCGAAGGTGTGGCATATGGGTTGGTAGCCAACAGCAGTCACCATCTGGGCGGCGCGATCGACGCCGAGGCCGCCGACAAGACCGCGGACTTTTTCGCATTGTGCCAATCATCGGGGCTTCCCATCATCTCGCTCTGCGACACACCTGGATTCATGGTCGGCCCGGATGCGGAGAAGGACGCAGCTGTCCGGCGGTTCAGCCGCCTGTTCGTCGTTGGCGCGCGGCTCACTGTGCCGCTAGGAATGATCATCGTCCGCAAGGGATATGGGCTGGGCGCAATGGCCATGGCAGGCGGGTCATTCCATGCTCCGGATTTCACCGTTGCCTGGCCGACCGGCGAGATCGGCGGAATGGGGCTCGAAGGCGCAGTGCGCCTCGGTTTCCGCAAGGATCTGGCCGCCGTCGCTGACCCGGACGAGCGGCAACAGCTGTTCGAGAAACTGGTCGAGGCGGCCTATCAGCACGGCAAGGCGCTGACCTCGGCTACGACGTTCGAGCTCGATGACGTCATCGATCCCGCCGACTCCCGGTCGTGGATCATGCGGTTAGCCCGTCGCTGAAAGGATTCCCACGTGAAAGTTGACCAGAAGGTTGCCATTGTCACCGGCGGGGGCGGTGGGATCGGCGGCGCACTGGCCACGAGACTGGCACGCGAAGGCGCACGGGTCGTCGTCGCGGACCTGGACGCGAAAGCCGCGGCCGCGGTGGCCGAACACGCCGACAGCCAGCGGTCCGGTGTCGCGGTCAGTGCGGGCGCTGACGTATCCGACACTGCCGAGATCCAGCGGCTCATCCGGTTCGCGGAAAGCAAATTCGGCCCGGTTGACCTGTACTTCGCGAACGCCGGCATCACCGGCGTGACCGGCCTCGACGTCAGCGAACGGGATTGGGACCGAAGCCTCGACGTGAACCTGCGCGCCCACATCCGGGCCGCGCAATTGCTCATTCCCGGCTGGGTCGAGCGCGGCGAGGGCTACTTCGTCAGCACCGCGTCGGCGGCCGGCTTGCTCACCCAACTCGGCTCGGCAACCTACTCGGTCACCAAGCACGCGGCGGTCGGCTTCGCCGAGTGGCTCAACATCACGTACGGCGACAAGGGAGTCCGGGTGAGCTGCCTCTGCCCGATGGGTGTCAACACCAAGCTGCTGTACTCCGGTGAGCAGTCCGGCGATCCGCTGGGCGACCTGGCGACGCGCGCAGTCACCACCGCTGGCGAAGTGCTAGAGCCATCCAAGGTTGCCGATGCCGTGCTGGCGGCCATCGAGGAGGAGCGCTTTCTCATCCTTCCACACCCGGAAGTGCTGGACATGTACCGCCAAAAGGCCGCCGACTACGACCGGTGGCTGCGCGGCATGCGCCGCTACCAGCGCAGCCTGTTAGGAGATGAACGATGACCCGCGCTGTCGACGATGCAGAGCGAAGCGATGAGGAGGAGCAGCGCAATTGACCACTGAAAATCTCACCGGCCGCACGGCGATTATTACCGGCGCCTCGCGGGGGATCGGGCTGGCCGTCGCGCAGCGACTAGCCCGGGATGGCGCCAATGTCGTGGTGACGTCACGCAAGCAGGAGAACGCGGACGCGGCCGCCGCGCAGGTCGGGGGTAACGCCCTCGGTGTCGCCGCCCATGCCGTCGAAGAGACTGCCGCGCAACGGTGTATCGACCTGGCGCTGGAGCGTTTCGGCAGTATCGACATCCTCGTCAACAACGCCGG
>NZ_DASRBZ010000612.1:0-6051 GCF_035653355.1 Mycobacterium sp.
GGCCGGTCCGAGGCGGCCGACATCGCCGCGGAGGCGCTGCACGGCGAGCACGGTGATCTCGCGTCGTCGGTGTACGCCATGGCGACGCTGTTCGCGCTGGACCGGGCCGGCGCCCGCGCCGAGATCGAACAGCTCAGCCAGGCCCACGACGTGGTGATCCTGGATCGCTACGTGGCCTCCAACGCCGCCTACAGCGCGGCCCGCCTGCGCCAGGACGCCACCGGTGAGGTGGTGGCCTGGGTCTATGACGTCGAGTACCGCCGGCTGCACCTGCCCATGCCGGATTACCAAGTGTTGCTTGATGTCTCGACTGAACTTGCCGGGCAGCGAGCGCGCAGCAGGGCCGTGCAAGAGGCGGGCCGGGACCGTGATGCCTACGAACGCGACGACTTGCTTCAGCAACGCACCGGTGTGGTGTATGCCGGGCTGGCCGCGGCAGGCTGGGGCGGCCGTTGGCAGGTGGTTGGCGCCGACGTCGATCCCGGCAAGCTGGCCGCCTTGCTGCTAGCCGAGTGAGCTGCGAGAAGAAACGCGGGTCTGATAGCCCAGTTTTGTCGCGAACTGGTGACACCATGGACACCATGAGGCAAAGGATTCTCGTCGTCGATGACGACGCTTCGCTGGCCGAGATGCTGACCATCGTGCTGCGGGGGGAAGGCTTCGATACCGCGGTCATCGGTGACGGCAGCCAGGCGCTCACCGCGGTACGCGAGTTGCGCCCCGATCTGGTGTTGCTGGACCTGATGCTGCCCGGCATGAACGGCATCGACGTGTGCCGCGTTTTGCGGGCCGACTCCGGTGTGCCGATCGTGATGCTGACCGCCAAGACCGACACCGTGGATGTGGTGCTGGGCCTGGAGTCGGGCGCCGACGACTACATCATGAAGCCGTTCAAGCCCAAGGAGCTGGTGGCGCGGGTTCGGGCCCGGCTGCGGCGCTACGACGACGAGCCGGCCGAGATGCTCTCGATCGCCGACGTCGACATCGACGTGCCGGCACACAAAGTCACCCGCAACGGTGAGCAAATCTCGCTGACCCCGCTGGAGTTCGATCTGCTGGTCGCGCTGGCACGCAAACCGCGCCAGGTGTTTACTCGTGATGTGCTGCTCGAACAGGTGTGGGGATACCGTCACCCGGCGGACACCCGCTTGGTGAACGTGCACGTTCAGCGTCTGCGGGCCAAGGTCGAGAAAGACCCGGAGAATCCGCAAGTAGTCCTGACCGTTCGAGGAGTGGGTTACAAGGCCGGACCTCCGTGATCCGCGCCGTCGCCCGCGACGCAGAGCGTCGCGATGAGGCGGAGCGGCGGTTGTGATGTGGGGCTCGCGGCGACGCATCCGGAGTCGTTGGGGGCCTTCGACACCACTGACACGCGGTATGAGTGCGTTGAGCCGGGCCGTGGCCGTCGCCTGGCGCCGCTCGCTGCAGTTGCGCGTGGTGGTGTTGACCCTCGGAATGTCATTCGCCGTGATCGTGGCGCTGGGTTTCGTGCTGACCAGCCAGGTCACCAACCGGGTGCTCGACGTGAAGGTCCGCGCGGCCATCGAACAGATCGAGCGGGCACGCAACACGGTTAGCGGGATCGTCAGCGGTGAGGAGGCGCGCTCGCTCGACAGCAGCCTTCAACTCGCCCGCAACACGTTGACGTCGAAAACCGACCCGTCGTCCGGCGCTGGGCTGGCGGGTGCGTTTGACGCTGCATTGCTCGTCCCCGGCGACGGGCCGAGAGCCGCGACCACCGCTGGGCCCATTGATCAGGTGCCGACCTCGCTGCGTGACTTCGTCAAGGCCGGGCAGGTCGCCTACCAGTACGCCACGGTGCACACCGAGGGCTTTTCCGGGCCGGCGCTGATCATCGGCACGCCGACGCCGTCGCGGGTGACCAATCTGGAGCTCTACCTGATCTTCCCGCTGGCCAACGAATCCAGCACGATCTCGCTGGTGCGCGGCACGATGACCACCGGCGGTGTGGTGCTGCTGGTGTTGCTTGCCGGCATCGCGTGGCTGGTCTCGCGACAAGTGGTGGTGCCGGTGCGGTCGGCGTCACGGATCGCCGAGCGGTTCGCCGAGGGGCACCTGTCGGAACGGATGCCGGTGCGCGGTGAAGACGACATGGCGCGGCTGGCCATGTCGTTCAACGACATGGCCGAAAGCTTGTCGCGGCAGATCGCCCAACTCGAGGAGTTCGGCAACCTGCAGCGCCGGTTCACCTCCGACGTCAGTCACGAGCTTCGCACCCCGCTGACCACAGTGCGGATGGCCGCCGACCTGATCTACGACCACAGCGCCGACCTCGACCCGGCACTGCGGCGCTCCACCGAATTGATGGTCAGCGAGCTCGACCGCTTCGAGACGCTGCTCAACGACCTGCTGGAAATCTCCCGGCACGACGCCGGTGTGGCCGAATTGTCGGTCGAGTCGGTCGACTTGCGTGCGACCGTCAACAATGCGCTGGCCAGTGTCGGCCACTTGGCCGAGGATGCCGGCGTCAAGCTGATCGTCGACCTGCCGTCACACGAAGTGATCGCCGAGGTCGATACGCGACGGGTTGAGCGCATCCTGCGCAACTTGATCGCCAATGCCATCGACCACGCCGAGCGCAAGCCGGTGCGGATCCGGATGGCCGCCGACGAGGACACCGTCGCGGTCACAGTGCGCGACTACGGCGTTGGGCTGCGGCCAGGCGAGGAGAAGCTGGTTTTCAGCCGGTTCTGGCGCTCGGATCCGTCCCGGGTGCGGCGGTCCGGCGGTACCGGACTGGGGTTGGCGATCAGCGTCGAGGATGCTCGGCTGCATCAAGGTCGGCTTGAGGCCTGGGGCGAACCCGGCAAGGGCGCCTGCTTCCGGCTGACGCTGCCGCTGGTGCGCGGCCACAAGGTCACCACCAGCCCGCTGCCGATGAAACCGGTTGCGGCTGAACGCAGCGAGCGCCAACCCCGTCAGCGGGAGCACGCCGAAAGGGGCGCGTGATGCGGCGCTTTGCGGCGCTGCTGGCTGCCGCCGTGGTGCTTGCCGGATGTGCGGCCGTGCCAAGGTCGTCGGCGCCGCAGGCCATCGGCACGGTTGCGCGACCGGCGCCATCGCACTTGCCCAAGCCAACCCCGGGCATGGATCCCGACGTGCTGCTGCGCGAATTCCTCAAGGCAACAGCCGATCCCGCGAACCGTCATCTGGCTGCCCGGCAATTTCTCACTCAGTCGGCATCCAACGCTTGGGACGACGCGGGTAGCTCGCTGCTGATCGACCACGTGGTGTTCGTGGAAACCCGTAGCGCCGAACGGGTTTCGGTCAATATGAAGGCAGACATCTTGGGATCGCTGTCGGACATGGGGGTGTTCGAGACTGCCGAGGGTGTGCTGCCGGATCCCGGGCCGATCGAGTTGGTCAAGACGTCGGGTGGTTGGCGCATCGACCGGCTACCCAACGGCGTGTTCTTGGACTGGCAGCAGTTCCAGGCGACCTACAAGCGCAACGTCCTTTACTTCGCTGACCCGACCGGAAAGACGGTGGTTCCCGATCCGCGCTACGTCGCCGTCTCTGATCCCGATCAGCTGGCTACCGAATTGATTTCGAAGGTGATCGCCGGCCCGCGCCCGGAGATGGCCCGGGCGGTGCGCAATCTGCTTGCTCCGCCGTTGCGGCTGCGGGGGCCGGTGACCCGGGCCGACGGCGGCAAGACCGGCGTGGGCCGTGGTTACGGCGGCGCGCGGGTCGATTTGGAAAGCTTGTCCACGACCGACCCGCACAGCCGCCTGTTGCTTGCCGCACAGATCATTTGGACGCTGGCCCGGGCAGACATCAAAGGCCCGTATGTGATCAACACGGACGGCGCCGCGTTGGACGACAGGTTCACCGACGGGTGGACCACCTCGGATGTCGCGGCCACCGACCCTGGAGTAGCCGACGGTGCCGGCGCGGGGGTGCACGGCTTGGTGGGCGGCTCCCTGGTGGCGCTGGACGGTCAGCGATCCACCCCAGTGCCCGGTGCGTTCGGGCAGATGCCCGATCAGACCGCGGCTGCGTTGTCGCGCGGTGGCCATCGGGTGGCGTCGGTGGTGACGCAGCGGCCAGGCGCACCGGACATGGCGGCGGCGCTGTGGATTGGCGATCTCGGCGGTGAGGCGGTGCCGTCCGCCGACGGGCACGGCATGTCGCGGCCGAGCTGGTCGCTCGACGACGCGGTGTGGGTGGTGGTGGATGGCAACAACGTGCTGCGGGTCATTCAGGAACCGGCGTCCGGTCAGCCCGCGCGCATTCCGGTGGATTCAGGCGCGGTATCCGGCCGCTTCCCCGGTCCGATCAGCGAACTGCAGCTGTCTCGGGACGGAACGCGTGCCGCGATGGTCATTGCCGGACAAGTGATCCTGGCTAGTGTCGAGCAGCCGCAGGCCGGCCAGTTCGCGTTGACGTATCCCCGCCGGCTGGGTTTCGGGCTGGGGTCGTCGGTGGTGTCGTTGTCGTGGCGAACCGGTGATGATCTTGCGGTGAGTCGCACCGATCCGCAGCATCCGGTGTCCTATGTCAACCTCGACGGCGTCAACTCCGATGCGCCCAGCAGGGGTTTGCAGACCCCGGTGGGGATGATCGCGGCCAACCCGTCGGCGGTGTATGTCGCCGATCCGCGTGGGGTGCGGCAGCTTTCGGGCTCGGCGGCGGAAAACGAACAGATGTGGTATGACGTGCAGGGGTTCACGGTGCCCGGCGCGGTTCCTGTGCTGCCGGGCTGAGTTGTGGGCGACGAGGCGAATCGTTAGTTTTGCTGCGTGGATTCCGATGGGACTTTGCGGGTGGATCCCGCGGCAATGGCTGGTTGCGCCCAGGCGCTGGGCGGTGCTGCTGAGGCCCTGCGGAGCAGGTTGGCTGAACTGGACGGCCAGGTCGGGGAGATGCTGGGCGGTTGGCAGGGAACGTCTGGCCGCGCCTATTCCTCGGCGTGGGACTTGTGGCATCGCGGCGCCGGCGAGGTGATGCTGGGATTGTCGATTCTGGCGGAGGCGGTCGGTAAAGCCGGTACGGCTTATCAGCACAACGAGTCGGCGTCTGCTCAGGCGTTGCGAGGGGTCAAGGGTGGCTGAGGCATTCCGTGTCGATCCTGAGGCGTTGGCCGAAGCGGTCGAGCACATGAGCGAGTTTCAGCGCTATGCCGAAAGCATGCTCAGCGAAATCGATTCGCTGGTAAGCAATCTGCACGCGACTTGGTCGGGTGAAGCTGCCGCGGCGCATGTCGAGGCGCACCGGCATTGGAGCCAAGGTGAGGCGATGATGCGCGAAGCGTTGACCAAGCTGCAGGGTGCGGCCAAGACCGCGCACGCCAACTACACGGGCGCCATGGCCAAGAACGTAGGCATGTGGTCGTGAGCTGATGGCGCCGCTGGAGGTCGATCCGGGGGCACTTGACGGCGCGGGATCTGCGGTTGCCGCGGTCGGCGAAGGGCTGGGGTTGGTGATCTCGACCTTGACCGGCGCGCTATCGGGATGCGCAGGCATGGCCGGTAACGATCCGGCTGGCGCAGCATTGGGCCGCAGCTACGACAGTTCAGCGTCGAAGTTAATCCAAGCGATGGCGACGGCGCGAAATGGACTGTGCAAGATCGGCGATGGCGTGCGGATGTCGGCGCACAACTACTCCGTGGCCGAGGCGATGTCGAATGTGTCCGGCCGAAGCGATCCAATTCCAATGCCGCCGTCAACCGGATCAATTTCAGCCGGCTCGTCACCCTCCGCTGTGGGAGCCGGTAGCAGCGCACCGGCCGGCTGGGGATGGGTGGCCCCCTATATCGGGATGATCTGGCCCAACGGCGATTCAGCGAAGTTGCGCGCTGCCGCGGCGGCCTGGAATGCCGCTGGCACGGAATTTTTGGTTGGGCAGAAATTTGGGCTAGCAGGGCCGTTGGGAACCGTTCGAGCGCAACAGATTCCCGAGGCTGAGGCCATCGCCAACGCACTCACAGACTCGGATCGCAGCTGCGCAGCGATCAAACAGCAGTGCTCGGCAATCGCCGACCAGCTCAATGCGTACGCCGCCAGGATCGAGCAGGTTCATGCGGCAAT
>NZ_DASRBZ010000613.1:0-5100 GCF_035653355.1 Mycobacterium sp.
CGTCAGCTGGCGTCGCGGGCCAGGCGGGCGGTCGCCAACGAGCCGCCACCGCAACGCGATCCGACCCACGATGAGGTGGTCGGCCGGCTAATGACCGCCATGGCCGCGGGTGATTTGGAAGCGGTGGTGTCGCTGCTGCACCCGGACGTTACGTTCACCGGCGATTCGAATGGCAAGGCGCCGACAGCGGTTCAGGTCATTCACGGCGCCGACAAGGTGGCCCGGTTCGCCTTCGGCCTGGCGCAACGCTACGGGCCCGCGTTCTTCACGGCGAATCAGCCGGCCCTCGTCAACGGCGAGCTGGGCGTGTTCACCGCGGGCAGTCCGGGCGGCGACGGTTACCGGGAGATGCTGCCGCGTATCCTCGCGATCACCGTGCGCGACGGAAAGGTCTGCGCACTATGGGATATCGCGAACCCTGAGAAGTTCACCGGCTCTCCGCTGGCCTCTGATCATGGGATTCGGCGGGCTGGCGTCGAGAATGAAACCGACTGTGCCGATTAGATTGGAGACCGGACGTGCCCGGTAGCGTTTCCAAGAGGATCAGCAACTTGCTGTTTAGGGGTATGGACAAGATGCGCCATCGCGGCGCCTTCGACGTCGACTCCGCGACGGCGGCGGGCAAGGACTTCACCGGTTTTGGAAAGACGCGCCAGATCGTACTGGTGACGTTCAAGCGCTCCGGCGAGGCGATGCCGAGCCCCGTCAACTATGGAGTCGCCGACGGGAAGCTCTATGTTCGGACAGACGCGTCCACCGGAAAAGTCAGAAGGATCCGTAACAACCCCCGTGTCGTGGTGGTGCCCAGCGGATTACGGGGGAAACCGAGAGGACAACCGGTAGCCGGGGTGGCGCGGATCCTGCCGGAGTCAGAACGTGCGCACGCGAACGAGGCGATTGCCGCGAACTGGAGCTTGCCGATGAAGGTGTTGGAACGCAGTCTGGACAAGAGCGCTGAAGCGTTTGGTATGCCAATCGCCTACATCGAGATTGCGCCCGCACCCGAAAAATGACCACGGCGTGCTCCAGCCTGTCGCTACCGTGACGGGTTACTCGCGCACTGGCTCACGGTAACTACAGCTTCGTGGTCATGCCGAGTCGCTAGCCCACGGAACCCGGCACGCATCCCCAGAACTGAAGCCCTGCTCGGTGATGCCCAGCGCCGAATACGTGCGCGCCCGCATGTTTTCCACGCCGATCTGATACGTCAGCTCGATCACGCCCGCGTCGCCGAAACGGGCCCTTAGATCGGCGACCTGTTCGTCGGTGACTGAATGCGGGTCGGTGGTCATCGCGGCGGCGTAGGCGATCGCGGCCCGCTCGTCGTCGGTGAAATGCGGAGAGGTGGCGTAGTTGTCGATGTCCTTCAGCCGTTCGACATCGAGGCCGTCGAGGCGCTGCAGCATCGACCCGAAGTCCACGCACCACGAGCAGCCGATGGTGCGGGCGGTCCAAAACACCGCCAGCTCACGCACACTGGCCGGCAGTTTGTGCGATGCGCGCTCCAGCGCCGTCTCATGGACCGCATTGGCGAACAGCAGCCCGGGATGGTGTGCGACGACGGTGAACGGCTCAGGCACCTCGCCGAACCGGCGCTTGGCGTAGCGGTAGGCGGCGCGGACCCACAGCGGGGCCTTCGTGGGTGGCAATGGCTCGATACGGGTTTTCTGTGTCATACCCCTCAGACGAGGCAGCCCGCGAAAGTGTGACGAGCGCAGGTCAGCCTGGGGTGAGCGCCGCGACGACAGGCCCGAACATCGTGTTCTTGATCGCCCCAAGGGTGCCTTGGTCCTTGCCTTCGAGTGGCTTGAGCATCTCCACGGCTGCGGCTGTGACGGCTTCCTCGGGCGCGGTGGCGTCGATGATGCCGATCGCCTCGGCAACTGTGCCGCCGAACCGGCGCCCCGTCGTCATCGAGGCCACCGCGGCCTGCGGCGTGAGTCGGGCCTGGATCAGCGCCGCCATGCCGGGCGTGAACGGGATGCGAATGTCAACTTCAGGGAAGCAAAAGAAGCCACGGTCGGCGCGCATGACCCGGAAGTCGTGTGCAAGTGCCAGCATGGCGCCTGCGCCGAATGCGTGCCCCGGCAGGGCCGCTGCAGTCGGCACCGGCAGCGTCAATACTCGGGCGAGCAGTCCCTGAACGCGGTTGACATACCACTGGGTCTGATCGCCGTGCGCCATCAACCAGTCCAGGTCGAGCCCGTTGGTGTAGAACTTGCCGCCGGCTGTCGTGACGAGTCCTTGAGCGCCGCCGCCGACTACGTCGTCGAGGTGGGTGTCGAACTCGTCGAGAAAGTCTGGCGAGAACCGGTTTTCGTCGTCACCGAAGTCCAGCACGGCGATCTTGCCGTCGTGGTTGAGCTTCATCGTGGTCTCCGTTTCTGCTTGAGGGGAGGGGGTCCGATGTCGAGCACCGCCCGCACGGCTGCCCGCAGGTGCCCGACGGCAGTCGGATTGCGAATCCTGTTGCGCTGCAAGAGAACGCTGGTGGGAAGATCGACGATGCAGGTGGTAATCACGTCCACCGCTGCAGCGTCTTTGCGGTCCCACATGGCGCTCGCCAGCCCGACCATCAGCTCGACAAGTTCGCCCTGAGTCGCAGCCACTTCGCTCGCGACGTCCCGGCGAACACCGTCGTCGATCAGCTCCTCGCGCCGAACTGCCAGCAGCACCGCCGACGACTGTGGATATTGCTCGGCGAAAACCGCCGGCGCCTCCGCTGCGGCGACCACAGCGTCACGCGGGCTCAGCGACTCGTCGACGAGCGCCTGTTGCGTGGCGAGGAACCGGCGCGCCGCACGCAGCCACGTGCGGGCCAACAGGTCGGCTCGGGAGGCGAAGGTGTGATAAAGCGCGCCGTTGGACACCCCCGCCGCAGCGGCAACCGACCGAATCGTCACAGCGGACGGGCCCGCCCCGGCCGCCAGTGATTCGGCGGCGTCGAGCATCCGGTCGACATCGTGGACTCGGGGACGCGGCATGTCGGCGACTATAACAGAGCACCCGCTCTGTTATAGTCGGATCGCCGATTGTGCGGATTTATACGCCCCGTCCGGCGTGTCGCGTACGAAACCGCACACTCGGCGCTGCTTCTATCAGCGCGCGAACATCAGGGCGCGCTTGACCTCCTGGATCGCCTTGGTCACTTCGATGCCGCGTGGGCAGGCCTCGGTGCAGTTGAACGTGGTGCGGCAGCGCCACACCCCCTCCGCGTCGTTGAGGATGTCGAGGCGCTCGGCGGCGGCCTCGTCGCGACTGTCGAAAATGAACCGGTGCGCGTTGACGATCGCCGCCGGCCCAAGGTAGCTGCCCTCGTGCCAGAACACCGGGCAGCTGGTCGTGCAGGCTGCACACAGAATGCATTTGGTGGTGTCGTCGTAGCGGGCGCGGTCGGCCTGGCTTTGGATGCGTTCCCGCGTCGGCGGGTTACCGCTGGTGACGAGATACGGCTTGACCGCGCGGTAGGCCTCGAAGAACGGCTCCATGTCGACCACCAGATCCTTTTCCACCGGCAGCCCGCGGATGGGTTCGACGGAAATGGTCAGCTGCTTGCCCGATTTTTCCGGTAGCAGGTCGCGCATCAGGACCTTGCAGGCCAGCCGGTTGACCCCGTTGATGCGCATTGCGTCGGAACCGCAGACGCCGTGCGCGCAGGAGCGCCGAAATGTCAGCGTGCCGTCGAGGTAGCTCTTGATGTAGATCAGCAAGTTGAGCAACCGGTCGCTGGGCAGGCATGGCACCCGGAAGCTCTGCCAGCCGCCGGAATCGGCGTACTGCTCGGGGTTTTCGGGGTTGAAGCGGGCGATCTTGACGGTGACCATTACCGCGCCCTCGGGGACCGGCGGCAGTGGCGGGTCGCCTGATTGCTCGGTCTCGATCGAAGCCATCAGTATTTCCGTTCTTTGGGTTCGTAGCGGGTCTGCACCACGGGCTTGAAATCCAACCGGATATCGGACAGCAGATCGCTGCCCTGCTTGTAGGCCATGGTGTGGCGCATGTAGTTGGTGTCGTCGCGGTTCGGATAGTCCTCGCGGGCATGCCCGCCACGAGATTCCTTGCGGTTCAGGGCGCCGACCACGGTGACCTCGGCCAGCTCGAGCAGGAATCCGAGCTCGATGGCTTCCAGGAGGTCACTGTTGAAGCGTTTCCCTTTGTCGTGAACCGCTATTCGGGAATAGCGTTCCTTCAAAGCATGGATGTCGGTGAGCGCCTGTTTGAGCGTCTCTTCGGTGCGGAACACCGCGGCGTTATTGTCCATCGTCTGCTGCAACGCACCGCGGATGTCAGCGACGCGTTCGTTGCCGTGCTCGGAGAGGATGTCGGCGACCCAGCCGACTACCATCGCCTCCGGCTCCGGCGGCAGCTCGACGAAGTCGTGACCCCGTGCGTAATTTGCCGCGGCGATCCCGGCGCGGCGGCCAAAGACGTTGATATCCAACAGCGAATTTGTGCCCAGCCGGTTGGCGCCGTGCACCGACACGCATGCGCATTCACCGGCCGCGTACAGGCCCGGCACCGTTGTGGTGTTGTCCAGCAGCACCTGCCCGGTGACCGTCGTCGGGATACCGCCCATCAGGTAGTGGCACGTCGGGTAGACCGGCACGAGTTCGTTGACCGGGTCCACCCCAAGATAGGTGCGCGCGAATTCAGTGATGTCGGGCAGTTTGGCCGCCAGCACGTCGGCGCCGAGGTGGCGCACGTCGATGTAGACGTAGTCCTTGTGCGGGCCGGCCCCGCGGCCCTCGAGCACCTCGCGCACCATCGAGCGGGCAACGATGTCGCGCGGCGCCAAGTCGACGATCGTCGGCGCGTAGCGCTCCATGAAGCGCTCGCCCTCGCCGTTGAGCAGCCGGCCGCCCTCGCCGCGCACCGCTTCGGAGATCAGGATGCCCAACCCGGCCAGGCCGGTCGGGTGGAACTGGTGAAACTCCATGTCTTCCAAGGGAAGTCCCTTGCGGAACACGATGCCGATGCCGTCGCCGGTCAAGGTATGCGCATTCGAGGTGGTCTTGTAGATCCGGCCCGACCCGCCGGTTGCGATCACGACGGCCTTGGCGTGAAAGACGTGGATGTCGCCGGTGGCCAGCTCGTAGGCGA
>NZ_DASRBZ010000614.1:0-3562 GCF_035653355.1 Mycobacterium sp.
CTGACGGCGAAAACTGGTGGCGGGTAGTCACCTTGTGGGAGAAGATCAAATCGCCACTGCTGGACGCGATGCTGTCGCCTTTTCCGCCGGTGTTTCCGACGATCCGGCTGCTGCTCAAACTGGGCACGTCGGATGCCGTTCGGCTGGCGCACCTATTGGTGCTGCCCGCCAACACCATGGTGGAGCACCTATTCGACGGTGAGGCACCCCGATTGTTATTGCTGGGCAACGCGATGCACGCTGACGTACCGGTGGATGCGCCCGGCAGCGGCGTCTTTGGTTTCCTGATGACAATGCTCGGCCAAGACGTCGGGTGGCCTGTCCCCGTTGGTGGTTCGGGTCAGTTGACTGCAGCACTGGTCAATCGGGCCTGCTCGGCCGGCGCACAGATCGAGTGCAACCAGAACGTCGCGACAATTCAGGTACGAGGCAGCCGGGCGGTCGGGGTGACCACCACCGGCGGACGGACCGTGCAGGCTCGTCGCGCGGTGGTGGCCGACGTCACCGCGCCACGGCTGTTTTGCGACATGCTGCCACCGGATGCCGTTCCGGCCGGTCTGCGCGATGAGCTCAAGCATTTCGTTTGGGACCCGCCGGTGGTGAAGGTCAACTACGCTCTCGACGACAACATTCCTTGGCGCGCCAGGAGTTTGGCAGGCGTTGGCACTATCCATCTCGGCGCCGACGCGGACGGGTTAGTGCGTTGGATGGCCGATTTGAACACCCGGGTCGTTCCCGAACACCCGTTCATGCTGTTAGGGCAGACCACCACAGCCGACCCGACCCGGTCACCGGCCGGCACGGAAAGTGTTTGGGCTTACACGCATCTGCCGCGCAATGTCGCGGACGACGACTCAGCCGAGCAGCTGGCCAAAGCGGTGGACCACACCATCGAAGAACATGCACCCGGCTTCGGGTCGCATGTGATCGACCGGTCTGTGCAACGCCCATCGGATCTGGAGGCCAGTGACGCCAATCTGCATCTCGGAGCGCTCAACGGCGGAACCGCTCAACTGCCGCAGATGCTGGTCTTTCGTCCGGCGCCCGGGATGGGCCGGGCCGAAACACCGGTCGAGGGGCTGTATCTGGGCAGCGCGTCAGCCACACCGGGAGGCTCGGTGCACGGCGCGTGCGGCCGCAACGCCGCGAACGCGGCGTTGGCGGCAGATGGCTGGACCGGCTGGCCGCGGCGCAAGCTGACCCGCACCGTGCTCTCGCTGCTGACGAAATAATCACGTCGAATGTGGACATGCCCACGCTATTTCGTCTCCAGCGTGTTGTATTCCACACCCGATACCGGTCTCAGAACAGCGTGCCGCAGTACGGTACCCGCTCGGTCGCGAACGCGGCATCTAGGCTGCGTAGCGCACCGCTGCGCAATTCCGTGATGCGGTTCGCTCGGTGAAGTTCGTATGCGCGGTGCGCACCCATGTAAATCGTTGCCAGCTCACCCAGTCCGAGTTTGACGTCCGCGGGCCCGTAATGCGGCGTGCATTTCCCCACACCGTCACGAGTCTGCAGCAGGAACCGTCCTCCCGCGACGCTCAGCGGGTCTGTCACCTCTAATACGACCTCGGCATCGGCTGAGTATGCGCGCGCGCCAAGCGCGTCAGGCACATTCATGATCCGCATCCAGAGAAAATCGCTCAGCGCTGTGGTAGGAGCAGCAAGCTGGTCCTTGAGTTTGAGCGGAAGCGGATCATCGACCGAGACCTCGATCGCTATGTTGTCGAACATCTTCATACCCACCAGCGTCGCGAGCAGTTCGGTATGTGCCTCGTCGGTGACCGGGCAGAAGTCTTGCACCACCACGGAGCCAAAAGGCCGCCGAAACGCGTGTGGTGACGCTCCGGTCACCCGGTATGTCAGGAAGCCGTCAGGATGGACGATGAAATTAAGCTCCGATGCATTCTCCCGCTGCGTCACTCTGTCTTCCAGAAAATCAGCCCACCACGCGCTGTCTCGGCTCAGCGCTCCAGGTGTTATGGCACACCATCGATCGTAGATCTGCGGTAGGTAGTGTCCGGCCACGGACGCGTGGACCTCACGTGCCTGATTCCGGCTGGGTTTAACTCGCAGCTCGGTAAAGCGTGGTTCAATATTGAACTTTCGTGCGTAGGTGGCCACGCCGGCGCCCAAGATCTCGTAAACCGTTGGCTGGGTCGGAACACCACACAGGATGGGGTAACCACGCTCCTGAAGTATTCCGAAGCCCTCAATACTGATCCGTTGCCAGATTCCTCGTCCTTGATGTGTTGCCGCGACGGCGATCATGGCCAGCCACGAAGCCTCCAAACTGGCGCCGCCGGGCACGGTAAGCCGCAGCCTGTAGTACAGCGAGGTGCCCACCAGGCATGGGTTGTGCGGATCGGAAATGTCTTCCGCAACCAGAATGTCGTTAGGCTCGATCCGCCGTTTCCAAGCTTCAACGTCTCCCGGCTCGACCGTAACCCCGTATACGCGGGCCTGATTTTCGTAGACGCCCTGCAGGTCGTCATCGGTTGCGTATCGAATTCTGATGGAGTCGTCCGTCGTATTCATCGCATCCAATCAGCTGTAGTTCCGCCGAACCGCCGCTCTGGCAACCAAATCCATCGAGCTGATCTTCGAGGTTTATGAGGGCGCCGCCTCCGTCAGCCTACCCACCAAATGACCGCCGCAACCACGCAGGTCGCCCCACATCACCGATGTGTAGCGTGGAGTCTCTGCTGGTGAAAATCGTGTGCCAGGCGCCGCTCGCGGTAGTCGAAGGCGAGCGATGCGGCGCTGGGCGGTCAGCCGGTTTGGGGGTATCGCCGGGGGGTGGCCGGGGGATCGACAGCGGAAGGACGCCGAGATGCTGCGAGCAATCACCCGACTTGCTATCGCCGCACCGCGACGCATCATCGCGGTCGCCGTCTTCCTTGCGCTGGCGGCGGCGGTTTTCGGCATCCCGGTGGTCAACAGCTTGTCCGCCGGCGGCTTTCAAGATCCCACGTCGGAGTCCGCGCGTGCGACAGAGCTGCTCAGGGAGAAGTTCGACCAAACCGATCAGAAGATGATGATCGTAGTGAGTTCACCCGCCGGTGCCCGCAGCGATCAGGCGCGCCGGGTGGGCACCGACATCGCCAAGCAGCTGAAACAGTCACCGTGGGTTTCCAATGTGTCCTCGGCGTGGACGTCGCCACCGCAGGCCGCCGCGCAGCTGATCAGCAAGGACAACAAGTCCGGGATGATCGTCGCCGACCTGAAAGGCGGAGAGGACAACGCGCAGAAGTACGCCAAGACGCTATCCCGTGACCTGGTACATGACCGCGACGGCGTCACTGTACGCGCCGGTGGCATGGCTGTGGCCTACGCCCAGATCAACCACCAGAACCAGCACGACCTGGTGTTGATGGAATCCATTGCGATTCCGCTGAGCTTCGCAGTGCTGGTGTGGATTTTCGGCGGCCTGGTGGCGGCAGCAGTGCCGATTGCGCTCGGCGGACTGGCCATCGTCGGGACCATGTCGGTATTGCGGCTGATCAGCTTTACCACCAACGTGTCGACCTACGCGTTGGACCTGAGTATCGCCATGGGT
>NZ_DASRBZ010000615.1:0-2941 GCF_035653355.1 Mycobacterium sp.
ACGAAGATCTGACCGACCTCGCCCGTCGGGACAGGGCGGAATTCGGAATCCAGAATGCGAATCTCGGTGCCGGGCGCGGGTTTTCCGGCGGTGTCGGGTGCGGCCCGCAGATCCTCGGGGGTCGCGGTGGCGATCATGCCGGCCTCGGTCGCGTTGTAGTTGTTGTAGATGACGTCACCGAACTCGTCCATGAAGCGGGTGACGACGTCGGGGCGCATCCGTGAACCCGACGCGGTGGCGAACCGCAGCGATCGTCCGCTGTACTTGCGGCGGACCTCGTCGGGCAGTTCCATGATCCGGTCGAACATCACCGGCACCACGCACAGCCCGGTGGCCTGATAGCGGTCGATGAGTTCGAGGGTGGCTTCGGGGTCGAACTTGCGCCGGGTTACCACGGTGCAGCCCAGCGATGCGGCGAACACCAGCTGCGAGAAGCCCCAGGCGTGAAACATCGGCGCCACCACCACCGTCGTCTCCTCGGCGCGCCACGGCACCCGCTCCAGGATCGCCTTGAGTTCGCTGGTACCGCCGCCGGAACGCTTGGCGCCCTTAGGGGTTCCGGTCGTTCCCGACGTCAGCAGGATCAGTTTCCCTTTGCGCTGCGGCGGAGCGGGCCGCTGGCCGGCGTGCGCGGCGATGAGCTTCTCGACGGTCAGCTCGTGGTCTTCCGAACGGTCGGTCCACGCGACAATGCGAGTGGTGTCCGGCCGGTCGGCCAGCGCACGGTCCACCGAGTCGGTGAACTCCTCGTCATAGACGATCGCGTCGGCGCCTTCCCGGTCGACGACCTCCGCCAGGGCTGGGCCGGCGAACGAAGTATTGAGCAGCAGCACGTCGGCGCCGATCCGGTTGGCGGCGACCAACGCCTCGACGAACCCGCGATGGTTGCGGCACATGATCGCGATGACCGGCGGGCTACCGCCGGGCAATCCCTGCAGTGCCGCGGCCAACGCGTCGCAGCGTTGGTCTAATTCACGGTAGGTGAGTGTGCCGAGCTCGTCGATCAGCGCTGGGCGGTTAGGGCAGCGCTGGGCGGACATCGCGACTCCGCTTGTCATTGACAGGCGTTCACGGCGTGCTGCCGCGGCGATCCGAAGATACTTGTCCGGCCGCAGGGGTGCGATGATCCGCGCCCGGGCCATGGTGGTGACCAGACCGCCGATTTCGGTGAAGCGGGTCAGCGGGCTCGGGCCTGCCATCGCAGCCACCCGGCTAGCCGATCACCGGGAGGCGACGCTCTTTGGCCAACTTGTCGAGCGCTTTCTGCATAACCCGGCGGACGTGTGCATCGACCGCGTCGACGTCAGGATCCGGCCCGAACTCGGCGGTCACGTCGATCGGCTCGAGCATTTGCATGACGATCTTGGTCGGCAGCGGGATGTTGACCGGCAGCACCGCCGACGGCCCGAACGGGAAGCCGACCGAGATCGGCAGGATCTTGACCCGCATCAGTTTGTCCAGCCGCAGCAGGTGCGCCAGCCCCATGCCGCGGGACAGGTAGAGCTGGTTTTCCTGACCGCCGATGCCCACCGCGGGCACGATCGGCACCCCGGCATTCAGTGCCGCCCGAACATAACCGGTACGACCGTCGAAATCGATCTTGTTCTCCGACAACGTCGGCCGGTACACGTCGTAGTCGCCGCCGGGGAACACCACGACGACCCCGCCCGAGCGCAGTGCCTCCTCCGCGTTTTCGTGGTTGGCGCGGATGAACCCGGTGCGCACGAAGAACTCGGCAAGCGGGCCGGTGAACAGCATGTCGTGACTCAACGTGTAGACGGGACGGTCGTAGCCGAACTTCTCGTAGAAGCCGGTGGCAAAGACCGGAACGTCCATCGGGAACAGCCCGCCGGAGTGGTTCGACACCACCAGCGCGCCGCCCGGCGGGAAGGTGTCGAGGCCGCGCACCTCCGCGCGGTGATAGCCCTTGATCAGCGGACGGATCAACCCGATCACGCGTTCGGTCAGGCCAGGATCCCACTTGGACGTTTCGGTGGGCTCGATTTCGGTGGCAGTCACCCGTCCCCCTGACGTAGCGCGGATTTGGTCGTGATGCTAGCCCGACGACGATGCGGGCGGTGCGGCAACCCAAGGAGGTGGGCAATCGGGATCGAGCTCACCCGCAGCAGCCGCAGCCTCGGTGTGCGACGACCGCGGATACCATCGCCTGGTCACCCGTCCCTGACATGAACGGAGCGTCACAGCGTCGTGAGCGAAGAAGCCGGAAACAGCCAACCCGTAGTCCTGACCGAACAGCGCGACCGCATCCTGATTATCACCATCAACCGGCCCGAGGCGAAGAACGCGGTCAACGCCGCGGTCAGCCGGGGCCTCGCCGATGCGATGGACCGTCTCGACAGCGATACCGGTCTTTCGGTGGGCATCTTGACCGGGGCGGGTGGCTCGTTTTGCGCGGGAATGGATCTCAAGGCGTTCGCGCGCGGTGAGAACGTCATCGTCGAGGGGCGCGGCATGGGCTTCACCGAGCGTCCGCCCGCCAAACCGGTGATCGCCGCGGTCGAGGGCTACGCGCTGGCCGGCGGCACCGAGTTGGCGCTGGCCACCGACCTGATCGTGGCGTCGAAGGATTCGGCGTTCGGAATCCCCGAGGTCAAACGCGGGCTGGTGGCTGGCGGGGGTGGGCTGTTGCGGCTGCCGCAGCGCATCCCCTACGCGATCGCGATGGAGCTGGCGCTCACCGGTGACAACCTGTCCGCGGAACGGGCGCATGCGCTGGGGCTGGTGAACGTGTTGGCCGAACCCGGCAAGGCGCTGGACGAGGCGATCAAGCTCGCCGAGAAGATCACCGCCAACGGCCCGCTTGCGGTGGCGGCGACCAAGCGAATCATCGTCGAGTCGCGCGGTTGGAGCCCGGACGAAATGTTCGCCGAGCAGGTGCAAATCCTGATGCCGGTGTTCGCGTCCAATGACGCCAAGGAAG
>NZ_DASRBZ010000616.1:0-2248 GCF_035653355.1 Mycobacterium sp.
TTGCGGTTGGTCGACTTCTGGTCGATGGACACCGCCGGTGACAAGCCCTCGATGAAGTCAACGTCGGGCTTGTCCATCTGGCCCAGGAATTGGCGCGCGTAGGCAGACAGCGATTCGACGTAGCGCCGCTGCCCCTCGGCGAAGATCGTGTCGAACGCCAGCGAAGACTTTCCCGAGCCGGACAGCCCGGTGAAGACGATCAACGCGTCACGCGGCAAATCGAGCTCGACGCTGCGCAGGTTGTGCTCGCGCGCACCCTTGACGATCAGGCGCTCAGCCAACGGGTCCCTTTCAGAGTCACCACGTTCCCCATGCTATGTGCCCGTACCGACAACCAACTCTTGAACAGTAACGTGACCCATATGACTGTCCTCGACGACAACTACACCGGTCACGTCGACCCGGGGACCGCGGCACGCCGCACGCTGCCCGGCGTAACGATCCTGAAGGCGTCGGTGGGGCCTATGGACAACAACGCCTACCTGGTGTCGTGTTCCGAGACCGGTGAAACGCTGCTGATCGACGCCGCCAACGACGCCGAGGTGCTCATCGACCTGATGCGCCGCCACGCCCCCAAGGTGTCGCTGATCGTGACCAGCCACCAGCATTTCGACCACTGGCAGGCGCTGGAAGCGGTCGCTGGGGCCACCGGTGCGCCGACAGCGGCCCACGAGATCGACGCCGGCCCGCTGCCGGTCAAACCGGATCGGCTGCTAGCCAACGGCGACACGGTCCAGATCGGCAAGCTGACCTTCGACGTCATCCACTTGCGCGGTCACACACCCGGATCGATCGCGCTGGCCCTCGACGGCCCTGCTACGGGCGGTGTCACCCAGCTGTTCACCGGCGACTGCCTGTTTCCCGGCGGTGTCGGCAAGACCTGGAAGGCCGGGGATTTCGACCAATTGCTCGACGACGTCATCACCCGGGTGTTCGACGTCTACGACGACTCCACGGTGGTCTACCCCGGGCACGGCGACGACACCACGCTGGGCGCCGAGCGGCCCAAACTCGGCGAGTGGCGCGAGCGCGGCTGGTAAATAGCACGCGAAACGCCCTGCAGCGCCTAAGCTTTGCGGGGTGAGGGTCGGCATCGACTTCGGCACCACGCACACCGTCGTCGCCGTCGTCGACAGGGGCAACTACCCCGTCGCGTCGTTCGAAGGCATCGACGCCTGGCCGTCGGTGATCGCCGCCAACGAGGCCGGCGAACTGCGTTTCGGTTTGGACGCTGCCGCGATGCGACGCGAGCCGGGTTGGGCGGTGTTGCGGTCGTTCAAGCGGCTGCTCAACAACGCCGGCCCGCGCACGACGGTCGACCTGGCCGGCCGCTCCTACCGGTTAGCTGACCTTTTCGTGGGCTTTCTCGCCCAGCTCAAAAGCGACCTGCAGGAGCGGTCGAACGTCGATCTGTCGCCGGGCCAGCGAATCCAGGCCGCGATCAGCGTGCCGGCCAACGCCTCCAGCGCCCAACAGTTTTTGACGCTGGACGCCTTCACGCAGGCCGGCTTCGACGTCGTCGCGCTGCTCAATGAGCCGTCGGCGGCGGGCTTCGAGTACGCCCACCGCTACCGCTCGATGATCACCGCCAAACGCGAATACGTCCTGATCTACGACCTCGGTGGCGGCACATTCGACGCGTCACTGCTCAAGATGACTGGACGCCTCAACGAGGTGGTCACCAGCGAGGGCATCCAGCGCCTCGGCGGCGACGACTTCGACGAGGCGATATTGCAGCTGGTCCGCAACCGCGCCAAGCTTCGCAGACTCGATGCCGCCGCCCGGGAGCTGCTGCTCGAGGAGTGCGCTGCTCGCAAGGAAGCTGTCGGCCCCAACACGCGCCGCTTCCTGGTCGACCTCGAAGCGGTCGGCAAGCCGCCGTTCTCCTGTCCGATCGACGACGTGTATGCGGTCTGCGCGCCGCTGGTCGACAAGACGGTCGCGGTCCTCTCGCGCGTCCTGGCGGACGCCGCCGGTGACGAGGTGGATTGGTCGGAGGTGGCGGGCATCTACGTGGTGGGCGGCGCTGGAAGCTTCCCGCTGGTCGCCCGTAAGCTGCGCACCGTGCTGGACGAGAGGTTCGGCGAGAAGCGGGTCAAACGCTCACCGCATCCGTTTGCGGCGACGGCGATCGGGTTGGCGGTGTTCCTCGACAAGGAGTCCGGATTCGCGCTGTCTGACCGGCTTTCGCGGCATTTCGGGGTGTTCCGCGAAGCGCACGCGGGAGAAGACGTCAGCTTCGACCCGA
>NZ_DASRBZ010000617.1:0-3713 GCF_035653355.1 Mycobacterium sp.
CGTCGCGCCAGCCGAGCGTTTGCAGCCCTTCGGCTTCGACGATTTTTTCCACCGCCGCGCAGGCTGCCGCGGCGTCTTTGGACGATTGCGGCAAGAACGCAATCCCGGTGGCGTAGCTGCCCGCGGGCGGCAGCTCGAACTCCACCACCGAGCGCAGGAACTTGTCGGGAACCTGGATCAGGATGCCGGCGCCGTCACCGCTGTGCGGCTCGGCGCCTTGGGCGCCGCGGTGCTCGAGGTTGAGCAGCGCGGTGATCGCCTTGTCCACGATGTCGCGGCTACGGCGGCCATGCATGTCCACGACCATGGCCACCCCGCACGAGTCGTGCTCGAACGCGGGGTTGTACAGGCCGACGCGGTTGGGCGCCATTCCCACCTGACCCTTCACGAAAACTTTCTGCGCGGCATATAAACGGCTCCGTCGGCGCCGCGCCCCCGGAGGTTGCGGGCTAGGCCCCTTCGGTCTTGTCGATACGGTGGTCACCAAGCGGTGATGATCCGGTCAGGGGATGCGTCCGTGCAGCGCTGAACGGTGGCCCTGTACCCGGTCTCGACAAGTCGTAAAACGATATGACAAAAACCGCCTGACATGCCAACTTCGTCAATAGTAGCCGTTCAATGCAGTGGTCGGCCCGAACGCGTTTTTACTGCGACGCCCGTCACGTCGTACGCGATGACAGCTGGTCACAGATCACGGGTGGCGGGTGATGCGGCTCACCTAAGCAAATCGAGGGTCGGGAAAGGCCAGCTTCTGTTTACGTCCTCCCGGGGCCGAACCGCAGGGCAACGGGTGACCGATACTGGTCGCATGCCCCCCGTTGCCGATGGGCCACCGCGCCTTTCCGCACCGAGCAGAATGCGGAAATCTGATGAGCGAGCGTGACGACTTCCTGAGGGACCGGCTGCGTCCTGCATCCCCTGCCGGCCCGCCTCCGGCGCAGCCGCCACATGCCCAGGCTCAACATCAGCCGACCATGCCGCTGCCCGCCTACCCGGCGCCAGCGCGACCTCGCCCGACGGCGGCCCCTCCCCCGCCACGGCCGGCTTCGGTCCCACACCGCCCTTCACCCGCGTGGAGACCGGCGCCCGCAAAGCCCGTTGCCCGCCCGGCGCGCCCGCAGCCCACCCGCGGCTGGCGACACGTCGTGCTGGTGGCCACACTCGGCTTGGTCAATCTGGGCCCCTCGCTGCAGGAGCGCCAAGAGGCCCAGTTCGAAGCGGCCGTCCGGTCCGTTCTGCGTGGCAACTACAAGGTTGGCGTCTTGGGCAAGGGCGGTGTCGGGAAAACGACTGTGGCGGCCAGCGTCGGCTCGATCTTCGCCGAGCTGCGCCAGCAGGACCGGGTAGTCGCAGTCGACGCCGACACCGCGTTCGGCAGGCTCGCCAGCAGGATCGACCCGCGGACCCAGACCTCGTATTGGGAGCTCGCCGCGGACAAGAACCTGCGGTCGTTCGCCGATGTGCGCGCCCGGGTTGGCACCAATTCCGCTGGCCTGCATGTGCTGGCCGGTGATTCGCCCACCGGTCGGCGTCGCGTACTCGACCCGGCCATCTATCGAGAAGCCGCGTTGCGGCTTGATCGCCATTTCACGATTTCGATCGTCGATTGCGGTTCGACGATGGACGCGCCGGTCACCCAGGAGGCGCTACGTGACCTGGATGCGCTGATCGTGGTGTCGTCGCCGTGGGCCGACGGCGCATCGGCGGCGGCGCAGACCATGGAGTGGCTGGCCGAGCACGGCCGCACCGGTCTGCTACAGCGCAGCGTTGTGGTGCTCAACGACTCTGACGGGCACGCGGATAGACGCACCCGCTCGATGCTGGCACGCCAGTTCACCGACCGTGGACAAAAGGTGGTCGAGGTGCCGTTCGACCCGCATCTCCGGCCCGGCGGCGTCATCGACGTGCGCAGTGAGATGGCTCCGGCAACGAGACGCCGATTTCTGGAGATCGCCGCGACGGTCGCGCAATATTTCGCGTCGCGTCCCGAGAATGCGCGAAACCGGCTCGCCACCTGACGCGCCGTCACCCGCTTTCGGCGACGCGCTTCAGTCCGGCGCTTTCCATTCCGAGATATTCGCGGATTCTGGATCGGGCGATCATCGACCCCAGCCACGCCAGCGGGCCGCTGCCCCTGAATTCCAGGGTTGTCCGTACATGGTCTCCAGCGTCTTCGATGCGATGCACCGCCTCGAGGGTCAGCCCCGGCTGCTTGGCCACCCAGGTGAAGTTGCGCATCGGCTCCAGTTCGGTCACCGTCCACACCATCGGTCGACCTTTCGGCTGGACCACCCGGGATCGGCTGCCTACCCTGAGCGGACCGTCGTCGAGGCGCTTGATTTCCCGCATCGACGCGGTCCAGGAAGGCCAGCCCTCCACGTCGACCAACAGCTGCCAGACTCGTTCGGCCGGGGCGTGCACGGTTTCCTCACACACATCTCGCATCCGCGAACCACCTCCGCGCGCATCATGTCACCTGGTTTACCGCGGCCGACCACCAGTCAGGTGGTGCTGTCGAAAGCCGCGACGCGCGCGAACGGATCGACCGTGGCCTCGATTTTGGTGATCAGCTCGTCGCGGATCGTCAGCACGAGCACGGCGAACAGTCGTCGTCGGGCGAACGCCAGCAGCACGGGCTGCCCGGCGGGTCCGCTGACCAGCGTCACGCCGGGGCCCAGATACCGCAGCAAGCTGGTGGCGACGGCGTCCGGTCCGTGGTTGACCTGTTGCGGCGGAGCCGGGTCGGCCAGCAGGGTTGCCGCTCCCCACACCGTCGGATCGAGCGCCGCAGCCAACGCCTCGATGTCTCCGTTAGCGCATGCGGTGATGAACTTCTCAGCGACGAGCGCATGCTCGGTCGGGGCCACCTCGGTTAGCTTCGGGCCGGCCTGGGTGAACTTCGCACGCGCCCGCCGGGCCAGCTGACGGCAGGTGCCGACCGGACGGCCCACCGTTTCTGCGATCGCGTCGAACGGAATCTGAAAAACGTCGTGCAGCACGAAGGCCACCCGTTCGCCGGGGCTCAGCCGGCGCAGCACTTCTAGCAGTGCCGCACGCACCTCGTCGTCGAGTGTGACCCGATCGGCGGGGTCGAGTCGCCGGGTTTGGTTGACCGCCGACTCCTGCTGGTCGATCTCGGCCGGCTGCTCGTAGCGGGCGTGCGCCGAACGCAGCTGATCGAGGCAGATTCGGCTTGCCACCACGGTCAGCCAGCCGCGCACATCGTCGATCTGGTCCGGATCGGTGCGGGATAGCCGCAGAAAAGCTTCTTGCGCAACATCTTCGGCGTCGCCGACGTCGCCGAGCATCTGGTAGGCCAGATTCACCAGATATGGGCGATGGTGACGCCAGGCCTCGGTGACCTGATCGCTTGGTGGTTGGCTCATGTACTCACGACGATCCGGGGTCGGTAAAAGTTACAGGTCACCTGTCGAACTTCCCCGCGTCGGCACGGATGTCATCGGGTGAGGATGAGGTACTGCGCGGCCAACTCCTGGTGGGTGTTGTCGAGCTGCCGCGCAACGGCTTTGACCGCGAACCTGTCGACCGTGGCTATGCACCAGTGGCGGGGCACCAACCCATTTTCCTCATCTAGGCGCACACAGCGGCTTTGCGGCAGCCCGGCCACCGCCTGTGCGGAGTGGGATGCGGGCCGGCGCGCGGTGTCATCTCCGAGTGCCTTGGCCAACCGCTGCGCACTCTCAGGGTCCTTG
>NZ_DASRBZ010000618.1:0-5315 GCF_035653355.1 Mycobacterium sp.
CAAGCGGCCCGAGCGAGTGACGATCGCTAACTGCGGGACTTCGCTTTGCCCGCGGCCCTGGCGCTCCTGGCGCTGTGCCACGGTCAGCCGTGCGCCGCTGTAACCCTCGATCCGCACGGTTCCCGCGCCCACGACGATGACGTCGGCCAGTGCGCGCAGTAGGTTGAACAGCGCCCGGTCGCCGGGCCCGCCGAGCCCGCCGGTGGTGCCCTCAAGCGTCGCCGCCCCGTCGATGCTCGCGATGAAATTCGCCCGCACCCAGATACCACGGTGTTCGCTGGGGTAGCCGTAGAGCTCCGGCAGTTCCCCGTCCTCGACCTCGCGAACCGACCCCAACAGTGTCAGGTGCACGCCGGGGCCTTGGCCGGCTACCAGGTCGGACATGAGCTTGATTGCAGCACGTCGCTACAGTGCCTGCATGCACGGCCCCGTCGGTCGGCTGGTGGATCGGAATCCGAGTGTCTGCCCGCAGCGGCTGATCGCCCAGCTGAAGCCCCCGCCCACGTTCGCCGACGTCAGCTTCGCGACCTACCGACCGGACCCCGGCGAGCCGACGCAGGCGGCGGCGGTGGAGGCGTGCCTGATTTTTTGCCGGCAGGCCGTCGAGCGCCGGGGAGGCCGGCGCACGGTGCTGGGCAAACGGGTGACGCTGCCCGGAGTCGGACTGTATCTGGACGGCGGATTCGGGGTGGGCAAGACCCATTTGCTGGCCTCCGTCTATCACCACCTGACCGCGACCGTGGCACGTCGCGCCGCGTACGCGACGTTCATGGAGCTGACCCATCTGGCCGGTGTGTTCGGTTTCGCCGAGTGCGTGGAGTTGCTCGCCGACTACACGGTGGTGTGCATCGACGAGTTCGAGCTCGACGATCCCGGCAACACCACGCTAATTGCGCGGCTGCTCTCCCAGCTGGTGCAGCGCGGAGTGTCGGTGG
Organism: Mycobacterium sp.; assembly: GCF_035653355.1. Taxonomy (GTDB): domain Bacteria; phylum Actinomycetota; class Actinomycetes; order Mycobacteriales; family Mycobacteriaceae; genus Mycobacterium. The sequence goes on from NZ_DASRBZ010000618.1 coordinate 936, forward strand.
CGGCGACATCGAACACGTTGCCCGAGCAGCTCGGGGAGGGTCGCTTCGCCGCCCAGGACTTTCTGCGCGAAATCCACACGCTGGCAGCAATTTTCACCGTCGTCCGCATCGATGGACCCGACTACCGTCACCGGGATCTGCCGCCGGCGCCCGAGCCGCTCTCCGACGAGCAGGTCGCCGCGTGTGCTGCGCGGGTCGACGGCGCGACCCTCGATGACTTCGACGCGTTATGTGCGCACTTGGCCACCATGCACCCGACGCGTTACCTGACGCTGATCGAAGACGTGGCCGCGGTGTTCCTCACCGGCGTGCACGGAATCGACGACCAGAACGTCGCGCTGCGGCTGGTGGCGCTGACCGACCGGCTCTACGACGCCGGCATCCCGGTGCAGGCCTCGGGCGCCCGACTGGATCGCATATTCAGTCAGGACATACTGGCCGGCGGCTTCCGGAAAAAGTATTTGCGGGCCACGTCCCGGCTGCTGGCGCTGAGCGCCGCTGCCCGCGCGGGAACTGGCGAACCATGACGTAGTCCTTCTCGCGTCGCGCACCTAACTGGAACGTTCTCGTACCAGCGAAGCAAAAGTCATGTTTAGAGTAAAAGCGTTGCGCGCGTAGGTTGTTCTGATTCACACCCAGCCACACGCAGCTGGCACCGGATTCGGCGGCAGCGTTTAAGGCGGCGCCCATCAGCGCCGTGGCCACTCCCGTGCCGTGATTGTCGGGAGACACATAGATTTTGGAGAGCTCGACTGCGGGGCGGATGTTGACAGCCCGCGCGACGTCGGGATCGTCACCGACCCCACTCACCAGCATGGCGTAACCCACGACCCGATTGGCCTGCGTCGCAGTGAGAATCAGTCGTTGTGGATCAGCGAGATACTCGCCGAAGCGCGCCACAGATAAGTGGGCGTCGACGAACGACGCGATGTTTTCGGCCGTCACCGACTGCGGGCAGGCCAGCGGAAAAGTGCGTGCGGCGAGCGCGGCCAGCTCGTTGATGTCGACCGAATCCGCGGCGGCGACGCGAACCTCTACAGGTTCCACTGCGCCAGGTGCACACCCGTCTTGCGGTCCAGCAACACGACATTGGATACCGGATCGCGGTAGGCGTCCCAATACACGCCGCCGTGCACGGTTGCACCTGGGGGCGCGTTCAGCAGCGCGCTGTCCAGGGCGTCGGGAGCATCGGATGCCCGCGAGGTGTAGGCGTCGGCGAACGGGGTGACGCCGTCGAAGGTGAAGTCGGACGCCATTTGGAAAGGGGTGGGCGACTTGATGGTATGGATGGTGACGTCAGCGCGATTGACCTGGCTGTTGGGAAAGCTCTTGATCGGAACGCCGCTGCGGGTGTAACCGAACCCCGGCGGTGGGTCGACCGGCTCGACGCGGCTGACGGTGACGTCGGCGACGATCTTGCCCGTGTCGACCCGCAGGGTGTCACCGAGTCGGCCGATGGGGGCGTCGCCGGCCGAGGCGCGCGGAGCGGCGACGACCGCCGCGGCGACGAACGTGACCAAGACAAGCAGCCAGCGGCGCATTTTCCCTCCTCAGCGACGTTGGAATGATCGCATACCGGCATCCCGCGTACGCCCGGGTTGCATCACATCACCGTACGGTCAGCCGGCTTCCAGGCGCAGCAGCGCGGACTTGGCCTGTTCTCCGCCGGCGTACTGGCCGGTCGAGCCGTCGGATCGCACGACGCGGTGGCATCCGATCACGATCGGCAGCGGGTTGTGTGCGCACGCGGTGCCGACAGCGCGGACGGCGCGGGGGCTCCCCACAGCGGCGGCCACGCTGGCGTAGCTTTGCCGCTGCCCGTAGTCGATGCGACGCAGTTGTTCGATGACGGCACGGCGGAAGCCGCTGGCTAGCCGCAGATCCAGCGGGAGCTCAAAGTGCTTGCGGCGCTTGGCAAAATAGTCGTCGATCTGGCGGGCGGCGGCGTCCAGCCGAGCCGGTGCCCGCAGGATCCGTGGGCTCACCGTGCGGGCCAACGCGTCCAGCACCTGGGCGTGGCCCTGCACGTCGTAGGCCACCCGCACCAGACCGTTATCCGTGGCCGCCAACAGCAGCACGCCCACCGGGGTGTCGATGGTGCGGTAGGCCACGTCGAGCAGCCCGCGCTCCGCGGCGCTGCGTTCGAGTCGGGTGTGCAGCCGGGCCAACGTGGCGGTCTCATCGGCGGTGTGGCCGAAAACATTGGAGCTCATGCGGTTTCATCCTTTTGGTATGTCTTGCGGAGCGTCTTGATGCCGTCGGCGGCGGCGCGCCGGGCGGCGCCGGGGGAGTTGCCGAGCAGCTCGGCGATCTCCGCGAACGGCAACCCGGCGATGTGGTGGTAGGCCACGGCCAGGCGTTGTTTGTCGGGAAGCCGGCCCAGTGCGGTCCAAAGGCCATGGTCGCGGCCGGCGGGATCACTGTGGGTGGCGGGCCCGTCGCCGATGTCGTCGGTCGGGATAGGCCGCCGGGAGCGGGCGCGGCCGGCGTCGACGGCGCGGCGGTGAGCGATCGTCACCAACCACGCCTCCACATTGGTGCCAGGAGCTAGCCGCGGGTAGGCGCGCAACGCCGACAGAAACGTTTCCGACCAGGCGTCTTCCGCGTCGTCGGGGCCGACCACGGCGCGGCATACCCGCAGCACGGTCGCGCCGTGTTGGGCGACCACATCCTCGAACGGTCTCATTGCTCCCACATTGTGTAGACGCCGCGGGCCGTCGGGATGTGAGATGCGTTCAGTCGGCCGCGTCGCTGCGTGTGCCGGCCACGATCGATTCCAGCACTGAAGTCAAATCGGCCTCGGCGCGTTCCTTGTCGACACCGGCCCGGTGCAGCGGCCCGTCCCCGTCTTCGAGTTCCAGCAGCGCAAGCAGGAGGTGTTCGGTGCCGATGTAGTTGTGCCCGAGTCGGAGTGCTTCGCGGAACGTCAATTCGAGCGCCTTGCGGGCCGGACCGCTGAACGGGATCAGCTGCGGCGGGTCGTCACAGGCTGGCGGCAGCGTCACCGCCGCACGAACGGCGTCGGGGTCCACCCGCTGCTCTTTCAGCAACTTGGTCGCCAGCGCATCGGGATCACTGAGCAGGCCGATTATCAGGTGATCGGGGGTAATCTCGCGGTTCCGGGCCTCGTGTGCGGCGTTCTGGGCGGCGACCACCGCGTTGCGCGCCCGGGGGGTAAACCGCCCGAAGCCCTGGTCGGGGTCGAAGGCGGCCATGTCGGCCCTGGGGACGAACCGCTTTTGGGCGGCCTGTTTGCTGACACCCATGCTTTTGCCGATGTCGGTCCAGGAAGCGCCGGAGCGGCGTGCCTGGTCGACGAAGTGCCCGATCAGGTGGTCGGCCACCTCGCCGAGATGCTCGGCGGCCAAGACGGCGTCGCTCAGCTGATCCAGCACGTCGGCACGGGCTTGTTTGATGGCATTGATCAGGTCGTCTAGCCGAATCGGATGGGTGACGGACGTAGGGCTGGGGTCAGGCATGACGTCAACCCTAGGTTGACGCGCGCCGTTTTGTCAACCGTTGGTTGACGCGTCCAGTACGGCAGTGCGGACGGCACCGCTTAGGGAACGGTTGCGTATATCGAGCCAGGACATACGGTGCAATCTTACAGCGAAGCCAATTTCGTTGGCATATAAGCGTTCTTAGACGCACCCGGAATTTGGCCGGTCTTCATCGCCGGCGAGGCGGCTCTGCCCGGCCACCGCGTGGGGACGTGTGGCAAAGCTCCGGGCGGCCAACGGCGGTCTCGGCCTGACTGTTGCGCCGCCTTAGCTCTGACGACGATGTGGTGTGGATATTGAGAAAGCGTGTGCTGCAGGCTGATTGCCGATTCCATGCACCCGGCTGACACGGGCTTTCTCGATATGTTTTGCCGTGCTGGTTTGTGTTGTAGACGGCTAATCGGTTGCCGAGCGACAAGACCGCCGCTGTGGGAGAATGAGCGGCCGATGAGACTTTTGTTTGCGCTGATCAGTGCTGCGGTTGCGATCGGCTTGGCCGGGTTTGCACATGCCGACCCATCCGGCGACGACGCGGGCTTCCTCGACGGTCTCAACAAGGCAGGTATCACCTACCAGGACCGCGACCGCGCCGTCGCGGCCGGCAAAGGGGTGTGCCAGATGCTCGATGACGGCAAGAACGGCATGGAGATCGTCAAGCAGCTAAGGGATGCCAACCCGGGCTTCACCGCGCACGACGCGGCTAACTTCACGATGCTGGCGGCCGCCGCCTACTGCCCGACGCAGCTTGGCGGTGGCGGTGGCAGCAGCAAGGGGTAACCGCGCGGGGAGCTGGCGGCCACCGGTAGCCGCCAGCTCTGCAGCGTGAGCTCGGGGCCCGAAGCGTCACCGGCACGGCGAATGCCACCGCAGCCAGCGGGTG